>NZ_JBIAKG010000001.1:932499-1100030 GCF_042872345.1 Micromonospora sp. NPDC005299 | reverse complement strand
GGCCGGAAATGTAAGCCCGGTAACGGGTTCAGTTGACCGGTACTAATAGGCCGAGGACTTGACTACTAAGCTGCTACGCGTCCACTGTGCAACTCTGAACGAGCGAACAACCCTGTGGTTGTTTTGACATGTTCATAGAGTTACGGCGGTCATGGCGGAGGGGAAACGCCCGGTCACATTCCGAACCCGGAAGCTAAGCCCTCCAGCGCCGATGGTACTGCACTCGGGAGGGTGTGGGAGAGTAGGACACCGCCGGACAATCTTCCAGTCAGGGCCACCCTTCGGGGTGGCCCTGACTGCGTTTGTGGCCCGCTTCGGTGAATCGCCCCGAGCGGGCCGCCGCGTCTCGTACCGTCGGTGCGAGAACCGCCCGCGCCTGCCCCGTCGGGCGGGCGGAAAACGTGACGTGGTGTACGCGCCGTCCACGATCGGGGCGGACCGGTCGGGGTACCTGCTGATTGTTCGGCCGGAACTGACCGCCAGGCGCTGGCGGAGGCAGGAGTGGTCATGAAGATCGGAATCATCGGGTCGGGGCACATCGGAGGCACCCTCACCCGACGGCTGCGCACGCTGGGCCACGACGTCACGGTGGCGAACTCGCGCGGACCGCAGAGCCTGACCGACCTCGCCGCGGAGACCGGTGCCAGGGCCGGCACGCTGGAGGAGGCCGTCCAGGATGCGGAGCTGGTCGTCATCGCCATCCCGCTCAAGGCGGTGCCGGACCTGCCGGCGGCGCTCTTCGACGGCAAGCTGGTCGTCGACGCGGACAACTACTACCCCGAGCGGGACGGCGACATCGCCGAGCTGCTCGACCGCAGCCTCAGCTCCAGCCGCTGGACGGCAGATCACCTCAAGGGCGCACGGGTGGTGAAGGTCTTCAACAACATCCAGGCCGCGTACCTGATGGACGGCGGCAAGCCGGCGGGCGCGCCGGACCGCATCGGGCTGCCGGTGGCCGGCGACGACGCCGAGGCCAAGCGGGTGGTCATGGAACTCGTGGACGAGCTGGGCTTCGACCCGGTGGACGCCGGCACGCTCGACGAGAGCTGGCGGCAGCAGCCGGGCACCCCGGTCTACGGCACCGACCGCGACGCGGACGGCGTACGGCAGGGGTTGGCCGCGGCGCGGCCCTGAGAGGGCGTACGACAGCGGAAAGCCCGCCGGCGATGTGGCCCGGCGGGGCTTTCCCGTGAGGCGCTGGACGGGCGTCAGGCGGGCGGTTTGGCGCAGATGAAGCGCGGCTCCGGGTCGTAGCGCCAGCTGAACGTCTCCCGCTTCAGCACCTTGCCGTCCTTCTTGATGACCCGGTAGGCGTCCTGGGCGAAGCCGACGCCGCCCGCGGCGGAGATGCAGTCCGGGCCGGGATCCAGGTAGACCGTCCTGGGCTGGGTGATGTTCCGGCGCGGTGCGTACTCCGTCTTGACGCTGTCGTAGATCTTGGTGCTCCACATCGACACGGTGATCGTGCTGGAGGTGTAGGACGTGTCGATCAGGACGCCGTACGGGGTGTTGTTGCGGAACTTGAAGTCCAGCTGCGGCCAGTAGATGGTCGACTCGATGACCGCGGGGTAGCGGCTGAAGTAGAACGAGTGCGGCTTGTGCTCGACGTCCTCCAGCCCCGCGTAATAGCTGGCGTTGAACAGCGTCGTGGTGAACTGCGATACGCCGCCGCCCACGCCCGGCACCAGCTTGCCGCCGACGATGGTCGGCGCGTCCTTGTAGCCCTGGTCGTAGCCGCGCTCACCGGTGTGGCCGTTGAGCGAGAAGGTCTCTCCCGGCCGCACGATGGCGCCGTCCACGTCCTTGGCGGCCTGGACGATGTTCTGGCTGCGCGGCGACGAGAGACCACCGGGGAACCGGGTGGTGAAGGTGGAGACCCGCTCCTTGATGCCCAGCTCGGCGAGCTTGGCCTCGGTCAGCTCGGGCTCGGCCGGCTTCAGCGCCGCGGTCACCGTGCGGCCGTCCGCCCTGGGCAGCACGGCGAGCAGGTCCCGGCCGAGCGCCGTGGCGTCGACCTGCCGGCCGGCCCGGCCCGGCACCACCTTCGGCTTGCCGCCGCTGATGGTCAGCCCGGCGTCCTTCGGCGCGACCTCCAGCTTCGCCAGCCGGTCACCGAGCGCGGCCCGCAGCCGCTTCACGTCGACGCGGGGGGTCAGCCTGCCCGTGTCGTCGGCGGCGAAGCGCAGGCCCCGGGCGATGGCGGTGGGCGGGATGGTGACCTTGCCGCCGTCGGTGGTGAGCGTGACGGGCGCCGCGACGGCCGGCCGGGCCAGCTCGGCGACGAGCCGGTCGACCTCCTCGCGGGTGGTCGCCGGCCACTTCTCGACCAGTGGCACGGTCACCGGCTCGCCGGCCAGCCAGCCGCCCGTCATGGCGTGGGCCGCGCCGGCCGCGTCGACGGTCAGGGCCGGCTTGGGGTAGACCGGCTTGGGTGTGGTGCCGGTGAAGATGATGGCCGGCATGGTCATCTCGCGGCCCTGGTCGCCCATGGCCGTGCGCAGCGCGGCCTCCAGGCGGGCGGTGTCGACGGTGACCACCGGCTCGACCGTGCGGGAGCCGACGAGGCGGCTCACCGGGTGGGCCTCGGCGGCGGCCGCTGCCGCCACGGTGGCGTCCACGTCGATCGCGAGCCCGACGTCGGCCGGCTTCAGCTCGGCGCTCTTCTCGCCGACCGTGACGGTGACCGGGGCGTTCAGCGCCCCGGCCCGGCGCGCCAGCTCGGCGTGGAGCGCTTGGGCCGCCTCGGCCCGGCTCCGACCGCCCAGCTCGGCGCCGAGGACCGTGGTGCCCCGCGGCACGTCGCCCGCGTACGCGTAGGCGCCCAGACCGGTGCCGGCGGCCAGCACGGCGGCGACGATCCCGCCGGCGAGCAGCATGCGCCCCCGGGACCGCCCCGACGTCCCGGGCCCGCCCGCGGCGGGTGCGGCGACCGGTTCCGGCTCGACGTCCGGCCAGCTCACCGCGGTCACCTTCACCGTGGGCCGGTCGTCGGCGGAAGGCACTTTTTCGCCGTACAGCGTCACAGCAACCTCGATCGGAAGTACCACGTGGGGACCGCTTCCCCCACGGGAGACACCTACGGTAACCAACGCCCGAGCCGGCCGGGAGTCTCTGCCCCGAGGGTCGGCGGGGCCGCGGCGTCCGCCGTCCCCGGGTGTCGCCGTCATCACCCCTGGCCGGCCCCCGCGCCGGTCCGGATCGTGGGACGGTGGCCGGGTGCGGACGGATGAGCGGACCCTGGCGTACGGCGGTGGCTGGCTGGACCGGGCGGGGGCGCTGCGCGCCGACCCGGGGTGGGTCGCCGCGCGTCTGACCGACCCGGAGAGCGCACTGCTGCCGCTGTGGCGGGACCGGTGCCTGGTCTCGGCCGACCGGGTGCCGGTGCGCCGCTCCCCGGCCGAGGCGGTGGGGCTGCGCGCCGCCGCCGACGAGACGGTGTTCCTCGGGCTGGACGCCGGCCGGGCGGTGTTCGCCGTGGACCTTTCCGGCCGGGGCGAGGCCGAGGCGTGCGAGTTGGCCGGCGCGGCCGAGGCGGTGGACGTCCGGGCGCTGGTGGGCGCGTTGGGGCCGGCCGAGGCGGCCGCTCAGGCGTACGCCAGGGGGTTGCTGCACTGGCACCGGGGTCAGCGGTTCTGCGGCGGCTGCGGGGCCGCCACGGTGGCCCAGGACGGCGGCCACACGCGGTCCTGCACCGGCCCCGGTTGCGGCCGGCTGCTCTTCCCCCGGATCGAGCCGGCGGTCATCGTGCTGGTCGAGGCGCCCGGTGAGCCGGAGCGCTGCCTGCTGGCCCGGCACCGGGGCGCGGCGGAGCACTCCTGGTCGACCCTGGCGGGCTTCGTGGAGGTCGGCGAGAGCCTGGAGGACGCGGTCCGCCGGGAGTTGGCCGAGGAGGCCGGGGTGGCCGTGGTCGACGTGGCGTACCAGGGCTCGCAGGCATGGCCGTTCCCGGCCGGGCTGATGGTGGGCTTCCGGGCGACGGCGACCTCGACGGAGGTGCGGGTGGACGGCGACGAGCTGGTCGACGCGCGCTGGTTCACCCGGGCGGAGCTGCGGGAGCGGGTGGCGGCGGGGCGCCCGCTGGGCCGGATCGACTCGATCGACCACCATCTGCTGCGGTCCTGGTTGGACGGCCGGAGCTGACCGACCGCCGGACGGTCAGCCGGGTCGGCCAGACGGGTGAACGGCGCATCACCCTCAGCGGTCTGTCAGCGCTCCGTTACCGAACTGTGACGTAGGCCCGTGACAGCTACCACAGGTGAAACGTCTCTGTCTTCCTGTCGCAATAGGGCCGTTTTGCCCTGAGCCCCTTGCTATCGGGATGTTAACCGTTGGTAACCGTGAGAGACCTTGATACCACGACTGTGTTACCCGCCAGTAGCAAGGGACTTGTGAGGTCTGTCGCTTCGCGGGAGCATGCAATCCGC
Source organism: Micromonospora sp. NPDC005299 (assembly GCF_042872345.1). NCBI lineage: Bacteria > Bacillati > Actinomycetota > Actinomycetes > Micromonosporales > Micromonosporaceae > Micromonospora > Micromonospora sp. NPDC005299. Next base: position 1,095,606 of record NZ_JBIAKG010000001.1, on the reverse strand, counting down.
GTACCGCGCGTCCGTCGGCACAACGGGCCCGCGCCGCCCCGCAGCTTTCCCCGTCCCGCGTCGCGTCCCGCGCCGGTGACGCACCCCCGTCGAGGAGGACCTTGTGAGTGAATCGGAGAACCGCCAGATGAGTGGCGGCACCCGCTGGCGTCGTTTCGCCGCCATGATGGTGCCTGCCACCGTCGTGGCCGGCGGCATCGTGCTGGGCATGGCCAACGGCGCCATCGCGGCCTCGTTCGCCGTCTCGGGCTCGACCTTCAAGGTCGGCGCCTCGAAGCTGGAGGGCAACGGCTTCAAGCAGTACGGCGGCTTGGTCAAGGAGAGCGACGGCACGAGCCACCCGGTGGCCGTCTCCGAGATCGCCGACGCCAAGCTGTACGACCTCTGCCAGTCGGTGAACGCCACCACGCCGCTCTTCCCGAAGAAGGTCGTGCTGACCATCAACGCCGGTGGCGACAACAAGCCGGCGACCGCCACCGACCTGCTCATCGACATGGAATCGCTCGAGGGCGACGCCAAGTTCGAGAACATCCAGATCGGCCGCGACGCGGGCGACATGAAGCCGGTGCAGCAGGTCTACCCCAAGTCCTTCGGGCAGAGCGCGGACGTCGTGACCATCACCGACCTGGAGCAGGTGGCCCGTTCCACCAGCGCCGGCGTCTTCACCCTGAACGGCCTGAAGCTCAAGGTGAACATCGGCGACGGGGCCAAGGAATGCTTCTGATCTGATGTCGAGGCCCGCGGAGGGCGCCCTCCGCGGGCCTTGTCCTTGTCTCACGCCGTCAGCACCGCCAGGAGGAGTACGTGACAACCGCCGATACGCAGCAGGCCGGGCCCGGTCGGGTCGGCCAGGCGTGGCGTGGCTTCCGCCGGTGGCGGCGGACCCGGCCGTTCTGGGGCGGGCTCTTCACCGCGCTGGCCGGCCTGGAGATCTTCGGCACCACGCAGATGAGCCTCAACGGCCTCACCTTCCAGATGGGGCCCACCGGCTTCCTGTCCTGGCTGATCCCGGCCATCCTTCTCACCTGCGGCCTGCTGCTCTGGTTCAGCCCACAGCAGCGCATGTTCTACGCGATCGTCGCCGCGGTCACCGCGCTCTACTCGATGATCGGGGTGAACCTCGGCGGCTTCTTCCTCGGCGTGCTGCTCGGCATGATCGGCAGCGCGCTCGGCTTCGCCTGGGTGCCGCGGAGGCAGCCGGCCGCGGAGCCGGCCGGCCCCGTGGAGCCGGCGGAGGAGGACGACGCGACCGGGGAGCCGGAGCCGGCCCTCGTCGACGAACTGCTGCCCCGGCAGCGCGAGGACGAGACGACCGGCGTCCTGACCGACACCCTGCCCGAGCCGCGTAACCCGCTGCGCGAGGCCGCCCCGGCGGACCCGCCCGGCGCCACCGACAGCACCCAGGTGCTGCCGGCCGTCGGACCGGACACGCCGCGGGGCGGCGGGCACCGGGACCCCAGGGCGTACGCGATCCTGTTCGTCGTCGCCACCGTCTCCGCGGCCGGCCTGTTCGCGCTCCGCGGTCAGGAGCCGGCAGTCGCCGCTCCGGCCGCCTGCCCGACCGTCACGGCCCCGGCCCCGAGCGCCTCGGCGTCGGCTTCGGCGTCGGCCAGCCCGAGCACCGCCCCGGCCGAGGAGCAGAAGGACTCGGACGGCAACCTGCTGACCGACATCGTCCACGGCATCACCGACCTGTTCACCGGGGGCGACGACCCCGAGCCCTCGCCCAGCCCGAGCACCTCGTCCGCCGCCCCGGCCGCGGCCGCCGAGCCGGCGGCGACCTCCACCAGCGCCACCCCGACCGGGAGCGCCACCGCCACGCCGAAGCCGAGCGGCAGCGCCACGACGAAGCCGTCCGCCCCGGCGAAGCCGGACGCCGACTGCGACAGCCCAGCCCCGACCAAGCCGAAGCCGGTCGAGGCGGGCAAGTCGCTGCCGAAGCTGGCCGCCGAGCCCAACCAGCCGATCGTCGCCGACCCGCCCTCCAAGCTCACCGGCTCCAAGGTGACCATGACCGGGCTGCGGTTCGAGGGGATCGTCGAGCTGCCCACCCGGGACGGCACCCTCAAGTGCCTGAAGTTCACCATGGACAAGGCCGTGACGGACGATTTCACCCTCCTGGCCAGCGGTCCGGCGGGCAAGAACCAGCGGTACGTCACCGACCGGCTGACGGTCGAGGGTGACGTCGCCTTCTACGCCACCCGCTTCGTCGGGCACCTGCTCGGCATCAAGATCACGCTCACCCCGGACCTGCCGTTCCCCGACGGGATCCCGGTCACCTCGCCGATCCCGATCACCTTCACCGACCCGGTGATGGAGCTGGCCTACGAGAACTCCAAGTCGCTCACCGCCCGGCCGGTGCTCAAGCTCGACCTGAGCTGACCCGGACAGCCAAGCGAAACGGCCGGGAGCCGGAGGATCCCCTCCGACTCTCGGCCGTCGCCGTCGTTCAGAGCCGGGCCAGCGCCCGGCGCAGCGGGTCGAGCCCCAGCGAGCCCAGGTCGAGCGCCTGGCGGTGGAACTCCTTGAGGTCGAAGTCGGCGCCCTTGCGGGCCTTCGCCTCCTCCCGGGCCTGGAGCCAGATCCGCTCGCCCACCTTGTAGGAGGGGGCCTGCCCCGGCCAGCCCAGGTAGCGGTTCAGCTCGAAGCGCAGGTTCTCGTCCGGCACCCGGCAGTGCGCGCGCATGAACTCCCAGCCCAGCTCCGGCGTCCAGCGCTCGCCCGGGTGGAAGCCGAACGGGTTGTCGGCCGGGATTTCCAGCTCCAGGTGCATGCCGATGTCGACGATGACCCGGGCGGCCCGGAACGCCTGCCCGTCGAGCATGCCGAGCTTGTCGCCCGGGTCCTCCAGGTAGCCCAGCTCGTCCATCAGCCGCTCGGAGTAGAGCGCCCAGCCCTCACCGTGCCCGGAGACCCAGCAGAGCAGCCGCTGCCAGCGGTTGAGCAGGTCGGCCCGGACGGCGGTCTGGGCGACCTGGAGGTGGTGCCCCGGCAGGCCCTCGTGGTAGACCGTGGTCACCTCACGCCAGGTGGAGAAGTCGGTGATGCCCTGCGGCACCGCCCACCACATCCGCCCCGGCCGGGAGAAGTCCTCGCTCGGGCCGGTGTAGTAGATGGCGCCGTCGCTGGTGGGGGCGAGGCAGCACTCGATCCGGCGGACCTGCTCCGGAATGTCGAAGTGGGTGCCGTGCAGCTCGCTCATCGCCTTCTCGGCGAGCGCCTGCATCCAGTCGCGGAACGCCTCCTTGCCCTGGATCGTCCGGGCCGGGTCCGCGTCCAGCGCACGCACGGCATCATCGACCGTGGCACCCGCACCCGCGATGCGCCCGGCAACGGTGCGCATCTCACTCTCCAGGCGGGCCAGCTCGGCGAAGCCCCAGGCGTACGTCTCGTCGAGGTCGACCCGGGCGCCGAGGAAGTACTGCGAGGCCAGCTCGTAGCGCTCCCGGCCGGCGGCCTGCTTCTGCCGGCCCCGCGGGGCCAACTCGGTGCGGAGGAACTGCCCGAACTCGGCGGTGGCGGCCGTCGCGGCGGCCGCGCCCTTGCGCAGCTCCGCACCGAGCGCGCCCTCCGCGCCGAGCCGCTCGGCCAGGCCGTGGAAGAAGTTGTCGCCGTTCGGGTCGACCCAGATGTCGCACTGCTTGGCGACCTCGACCAGCTGCACCTGCGAGCTGACCTGGCCGGCCGCCGCCGCCTCGCGCAGCGTGCGCTTGTAGCCCTCCAGCGCGCCGGCGAAGCGGTTGAGCCGGGCGGCCACGTTCGCCTTGGCGTCGTCGCCGTCGGTCGGCATGAGGTCGAAGACCATCCGCAGGTCGTGCAGCCCGCTGGCGATCACGTTGACCTCGCTGCCGGTCTCGCCGGCCTCGTAGCGGGCCAGCTCCAGGCCGAGACGCTCCTGCATCGCCTCCTTGGCGGTCCGCTCCGCCTGCGTGTCCGGCTCGGTCACGTCGAGGTCGGCCAGGGTGCGCCGGGTCAGGTCGGCGCGAGCCGCATAGCCCTCCGGGGAGAGGTCGTCGAGCTGGTCGTCGTAGCCGGCGATGCCGACGTAGGTGGCCCCGGTCGGGCTCAGCGGAGCCCAGTCGGCCACGTAGCGGTTGGCGAGGTCATCGATTCGTCCCACGATGCGACCCTACGTGACCGGGCCACCCCGTTGTCGACGGTGTTTGCCGTGTTCGAAGGAGCAGGTCCGGTGTTGTCGAGCGGCTGTGGCGGTCGACACGGCGTCCGATTTTCGCGCGACTTCGTCGTACCCCTGCGGCAGAGTGTCAGGGGTGACAGCGGATTTCACTCCTGACCGGCCGGCGGCGCGGAGCTGGCTGGCCGGGTTCCTCGCACTCGGCGTGATCTGGGGTTCCAGCTTCCTCTTCATCAAGGTGGGGGTGGCCGAGCTGCACCCGCTGCACCTCACCCTCTACCGCGTGGCCACCGGCGCGGTGACGCTGCTGGTGGTGCTGGCCGTGCTGCGCGACCGGCTGCCCCGCGAGCCCCGGGTCTGGGCGCACCTGCTGGTGGTGGCCGCCTTCGGCGTCGCGTTGCCGTTCACCCTGTTCGGCTTCGGCGAGCAGCGGGTCGAGTCGATGCTCGCCGGCATCTGGAACGCCACCACGCCGCTGATCGTGCTGCCGCTGGCGGTGCTGGTGTTCCGCACCGAGCGCCTGACCGTGCGGCGCGCGGTCGGGCTGGGGCTGGGCTTCGCCGGTGTGCTCGTGGTGCTCGGCGTCTGGGAGGGCGTGGGCGGGTCGCACTTCACCGGCCAGCTCATGTGCCTCGGGGCGGCGGCCTGCTACGGGGTGGCGATCCCCTACCAGAAGAAGTTCATCGCGGGCAGCGCGTACTCCGGGCTGTCGCTGTCGGCGGCGCAACTGCTGGTGGCGACCGCGCAGCTCGCGGTGGTCGCGCCCCTGGTGGCGGGCGCGCCGCCGGTGCCCACCGGGCTCTCCGCGAAGGTGGTGGCCTCCGTGCTGGCGCTCGGTGCGCTCGGCACCGGGCTGGCCTTCGTGATCAACCTGCGCAACATCCGGGTTGCGGGGGCGAGCACGGCGTCCACCGTCACGTACCTGATCCCGGTGTTCGCGGTGCTGGTCGGCGCGGTGGTGCTCGGCGAGCGGATGAACTGGCACCAGCCGGTGGGCGCCCTGGTCGTGCTGCTCGGCGTGGCCGTCGCGCAGGGCATGCTCGGCCGGCGCCGGCCCGTCCGGACCCCCGCCGCGGCCGCCCCGCCGGCGGTGCCGGCCGGCCGCTGACGGCCGGGTGGCGGGGTCCGGGGTTCCCGGATACCGCTACCACGGCGAGGTGGCGACCTCTCAGCCGCGGCCGGCCGTCCACTTCACCAGGCGGTCGGCCTTCCAGGTGTTGACCACCCGGTCCGCCGGCACGCCGCAGAGCGCGGCGCGTTCGCAGCCGAAGCGCTGCCAGTCGAGCTGGCCGGGGGCGTGCGCGTCGGTGTTGACGGCGAACCGGCAACCGGCCTCCAGGGCGCGGCGGATCAGCCGCTTCGGCGGGTCCTGCCGCTCCGGCCGGGAGTTGATCTCGACGGCCACGTCGTGCTCCGCGCAGGCCGCGAAGACCGCCTCCGGGTCGAAGTCGCTTTCCTTGCGGGTACGCGCCCGGTGCCCCCGGTCGCCCGGGCCGGTCACCCCCGCCGGCCGGGAGGAGACCATCCGCCCGGTGCAGTGACCGAGGATGTCCAGGTGCGGGTTGGCGATCGCGGCCTGCATCCGGCGGGTCATCTTCCCCCGCTCGTCGTTGAGGCCGCTGTGCACCGAGCCGACCACCACGTCGAGCCGCGCCAGCAGCTCCTCGTCCTGGTCCAGCGAGCCGTCGGCCAGGATGTCCACCTCGATGCCGGCGAGGATGCGGAAGCCTTTCGGCAGCGCCTCGTTCACCGCGGCCACGTGGTCGAGCTGCTTGCGCAGCCGGTCCGCCGTGAGCCCGCGGGCCACTTTCAGCCGGGGCGAGTGGTCGGTGAGCACCACGTACTCGTGCCCCAGCTCGACGGCGGCCAGGGCCATCTCCTCGATCGGAGAGCCGCCGTCGGACCAGTCCGAGTGGGTGTGGCAGTCGCCGCGCAGCGCGTCCCGCAGCTTCGCCGCGGCCTCGCCCAGGTCGGTGCCCTCGGTGGCGACCAGTCGGCGCAGGTAGACCGGCTCCTCACCGGCCAGTGACTCGACCACGCAGCGGGCCGTGACGTCACCGACCCCGGAGAGCTCGGTGAGCTTGCCGCCGCGGGCCCGCTCGGCCACCTCGCCGGCCGGCAGGGCGCCGAGCGCCTTGGCCGCCGACCGGAACGCCCGGACCCGGTAGGTGGCCTCGTTCGCCCGCTCCAGCAGGAACGCGATCCGCCGCAGGTCGGCGATGGGGTCCCGGGCAGTCATGCCCTGCAACCTACGCGCCCGCGCCGCCCGCCGCGCGGTGCTGTGCGGGGGTGTCGGGAGTGGACGCCGGTCAGCCGGCCGCGGCGGAGCCGCTCGGCGCCTTCGGGCAGCCGTGCCGGCGCTGCCAGGCGGTCACCTCGGCGGCCGGCCCGCGGTTGCCCCGCTTGCGCCACGAGTCGAGGTACTTCGCCGGCCAGACGACGCCCCGCCGGATCCACCAGTCGTCGTGGCCGGTGCACTTCGGGGAGAGCCCGAAGTGCAGATGGCAGACGTTGTTGGCGTTGCCGGTGTGGCCCACCTGTCCGAGCTGCTGACCGGCCCGGACGCGGACGCCGGCGTCGACGCCGGCGGCGATCGCGCTCAGGTGCGAGCCGTAGTAGCGGACCCCGTCGTCGCCGAGCAGCGATACCGACAGCCCACCGTTGTTGGGCCCGAGCGGCCCTCGCCGGCTGAACCGGTCCACCCGGCTCACCTCCAGGATCACCCCGTCGGTCACCGCCACCACCGGCTCGCCGCAGTCGGCGAAGATGTCCGTCCCCGGGTACGCGGAGTGGGTGGGGTGGTAGTCGACGTTGCCGGCGCGAACCGGGAAGACGTGCCGCGACTCGGTGCGGCTCGGTGACGGGGACGGCGTGGGCGGGGCGGCCGACGCGGCGGGGCCGGTCGGCTGGGCGGGCTGCGCCCCCGTGGCCGGCGCGCTCGGGCTCTGCCACGAACTGCCCGGCGCCGCGGTGGGTCGGGCGCCCGGGGCGCACCCGGCGGCCAGCGCCGCCACGAGCAGCAGGACCGGGTACGTCGGACGCGCGCGGCGTCCGGTCGATGGCGAGCGCATCCGGTCATCCTGGCAGACCACTACCGTAGGGACGAACGCTGAGACGGGTCCGTCCGGGACGGTCGCTCTGCGTGACGTCGGTACGTCTACGGTCCGTAAAGGGGGCAGCGGTGACGAACGGGTGGCACGGCGTGGCCGGTGAGCCCGGTGCGGGTCCGGTGCGCCCGCTGCCGCGGACACCGTCGGGGCTCTTCCCGTCCGGGGCGCCCATGCGGCCGAGTTACCGCGAGCCCTACCCGGTGACCGGCGCCGGCGTCGCGACCGGCGCGGTGACCGCGTTCGTCTGGTTGCTGCTGTTCGGCCTGCTCGGGCGGGACGTGGCCGGCTACGCCTGGTGGACGCTGCTCGCCGGCGGGCTGGCCTGGCTGGCCGCCGCGGTGCTGGTCCGCCACGGCGACCGGGGAGTTGCCACCGGAGTCGCGATCGTCACCGCGGGTGGCTGGAGCATCGCCGCCGCGGTCGTCGCGGTGCGCTGGGCGCAGAGCGGCGACTGGCCGCTCTGGTGACGGTGCGTGCCGGTTTCGCTGCGTAGCGAAGACCGTCTTGACGTACGCGCGGTGACGGTCCACGCTCGCGGTATGGCCTGGATCACCCCGCCGCGGCTCGACCCCGAGCGGAGCCGCCGCCGCCTGCAACTCCTCGCCGAGTTGGCCGGTGCCCGCACGGTCCGGCAGCGCAAACGGCCGCAGCAGCGGGCCCGCTCCGAGCGCCTCCGCGAACTCATCGCGACCCGCCGGCGCATCGCCGGCTGACCGACTTTCTCCAGGTTCGGCCGGCCCTTCGGGGCGTTGACCGGTCGCCTGCCGACCCGACCGGTTAACGTGCATCGCGTGACGAGTCGGCGTGCTGCCGAGGCCAGTTTGGGGGGACCGTGTCGTACTTCGCTGCTGCCGTGGCGCGCGTCGAGGGCGCCTGGACCGCCGAAGAGGTGAACCTGCGGGGGGCCACCGACATCGAGGAGGTGGCCGACCGGCTGCGCGACGTCGAGCCGGACGCCGACCTCTCCCTGCTGTTCGTCGAGGCCGACGACACGTACCTGGTGATCCTGCGGCTGGACGAGGGGGAGGACCTGCGGGTCTTCGGCTCCGACTCCGCGTACGCGGAGGAGTCCCGGCTGGGCGCGCTGCTGGTCGGGGACCTGAAGACCTCGGTCACCGGGCTGGAGGACGCCGACGAGCCGCGGCCGGCCACCGGGGGCGACGAGGAGAGCGAGCAGCCGGCCGTGGACCCGGAGGCCGACCCGGTGGGCGACGCCGACATCCTCGCCGACCTGGGCATCCCGGCGCCGAAGCTGCTCGCCCTCTGCGGCCACGAGGGGATGATGCCGGCCGACGTCACCGCCGAGGTCTGCCAGGTGCTCGGCTGCGCCGACGAGGTCGAGGAGCTTCGTGAGGTCTGAGCCGCCCGGCCCGGAGTGGACCGGCGGGGCGGAGCCGGCCGACGCCACCGACCCGGCGCTGGAGACCGTACGCCCGGGGCAGCCCACCCCGGGGCGGCCGGCCCGGGTCGGTCCGGGCGCGGACGAGGGCCTGGCCGACCTGGACGGCGTGGGCCGGCGGCAGCGGCACGAGCTGTGGATGCGCCGGGCCCTGGAGGTCGCGGTGACCGGCCCGGACGGGTTCCCCGGCGACGGCGAGGACGCGGTCGAGGACGTCCCGGTCGGCGCGGTGGTCTACGGCCCGGACGGCGCCGAGCTGGCGATCGGCCGCAACGAGCGGGAGCTCACCGGCGACCCGACCGCGCACGCCGAGGTGCTGGCGCTACGCCGGGCCGCCGAGCGGCTGGGTCGCTGGCGGCTCGAGGGCTGCACCCTGGTGGTGTCCCTGGAGCCGTGCACGATGTGCGCGGGCGCGATCGCCCTGGCCCGGATCTCGACGGTGGTCTTCGGGGCGTGGGAGCCGAAGACGGGCGCCGTCGGCTCGCTCTGGGACGTGTTGCGCGACCGCCGCCTCACCCACCGCCCCGAGGTGTACGGCGGGGTGCGCGAGGTCGAGAGCGCCGCCCTGCTGCGCGCCTTCTTCCGGTGAGCAGGGGCCCCTTCCTGACGCCTCAGGTAGAGCAGGGGTTCCCGGTTGACGCGCCCGCAGCGCCTCAGGCGGGCAGGGGGGCCGGACGCAGCAGCGTCGCGGCCACCGCCCGGGCCGAGTCGGTCCACGCGGTCGGGCGCAGGGTGGCCGGGTCCAGCCGGACGATCGACCGGGTGCCGTCGGCGTGGACCGTGGCGCCGTCCACCGAGCGAAACTCGAAGGCGTAGCGGGCGCTGCTGGTGCCGAAGTGCTCCAGCCAGAAGTGGACCGCCACCGGGCCGACCCCGGTGACCGGGGCGCGGTAGGTGATGGTGAACTCCCGGACAGCGTGGAACACGTCGGGGGCGGTGTGCACGTCGCCGCGGAAGGCGACGCCGCGCTCGGCCCAGTACGGCGTCAGGGCGCGCTCCAGCAGCACCGCGTAGCGGGCGTTGTGCAGGATGCCCATGGCGTCGAGGTCGTCGAAGTGCACCGGGACGTGCTCGACGTGACCGAACTCGTGGCTCATGGCTGGCCTTCCAGTAGCAGGGTCGGATCCGGGCAGAGCGCGCGCAGGCGGGTCAGCAGCCCCTGGCGGGCGTGCCGGTAGGTGGCGTCCGGGTCGAGCAGCCGGGAGCGCATGACTGCGCTGATCCCGAGCGCGTCGACCTCGTACGCCAGTTGTGGGACGTCCAGGTCGGCGGGAAGCTCGCCGAGGTCGACCGCCTCCTGGACCAGGCGTTCGAGGAACGCGGTCCACCGGCCGAACGCCTCGGCGAGCCGGTCCCGCACCGGACCGGGGCGGGCGTTGTACTCGAACTCCGTGTTCGCGAAGAAGCAGCCGCCGGGGAGGACCCGGGCGGCGTAGAACTCGATCCGGGCCTCGTGCAGCGCGCGCAGCCGGCGGACGCCCCGGGGAGCGCGCAGGGCGGGGGCGACGATCCGCTCCTCCCACTGCGCCACGGCCCGGTCGACGGTGGCGAGTTGCAGCGCCTCCTTGGAGCGCCAGTGCGCGAAGAGGCCGGACTTGCTGACCCCGAGCCGGTCGGCGAGCTGGGCGAGGGAGAGCCCGTCCAGGCCGACCTCGGTGGCCAGCGACACGGCGGTGTCCAGCACCGCGGTGCGGGTGCGGTCGCCGCGGGCGATGCGGCCGTCGGGGGTCATGCGGGCAGCGTAACGGAAACAAGAACGACCGGTCGTATTTCTTTTTGTGACCCCGATAACGCCGGCCGCCCCGCCACCGGGCGGTGGCGGGGCGGCCGAGGATCGGGTCGGGTCAGGCGATGATGGTGTCGAGGGCGATCTCGACCATCTGGCCGAACGTCTGCTCGCGTTCCTGCGACGTGGTCTTCTCGCCGGTCTTGATGTGGTCGCTGACGGTCAGGACGGTCAGCGCGCGAGCCTTGAACCGGGCCGCGATGGTGTAGAGCGCCGCCGACTCCATCTCCACCGCGAGCACGCCGTAGTCGGCGAGCGTGTCGTAGAGGTCCGGCCGGTCGGTGTAGAAGGCGTCCGCGGCCAGGATCGGACCGACCCGCATGGTGATGCCGCGCCGCTCGGCCACCTCGACCGAGGTGCGCAGCAGCCCGAAGTCGGCCACCGGAGCGTAGTCGATCAACCCGTCGAACCGCATCCGGTTCATGTTCGAGTCGGTGGACGAGCCGATCGCCGCCACCACGTCGCGCAGCTGGAGGTCCTCGGTCAGGGCGCCACAGGAACCGACCCGGATCAGCGTCTTCACGCCGTACTCGTTGATCAGCTCGTGGGCGTAGATGGAGGCGGACGGCATGCCCATGCCGGAACCCTGGACGGAGACTTCGACGCCGTTCCAGCGGCCGGTGAAGCCCAGCATGCCGCGAACCGTCGTGTAACAGCGGGCGTCCTCGAGGTAGGTCTCCGCGATCCACTTGGCCCGCAGCGGGTCACCCGGCATCAGGACCCGCTCGGCGATCTCTCCCGGCTCAGCGCCGATGTGCGTACTCATGGCAAGGATCCTGCCAGGCCGGGCCCGGGGATACCGGTTCGGCGTCCAGACCCGGGGTCCTGTACCCTACTCGGCGGTGGCGTGTCCGAGTGGCCTAAGGAGCACGCCTCGAAAGCGTGTGAGGGTTTACCCCCTCCGCGGGTTCAAATCCCGCCGCCACCGCTCGTGAAATGCGAGAACGCCCGGTCGATCCGTGAGGATCGGCCGGGCGTTCCGCTTCCTGGTCTCAGTTGTGGTCTCAGTCGCTGGTCGCCCTTGGTGCCTGCGCTGAGCTGAGTGAAGATCCTGTTACTCTTCGCGCTTGACCTCGGCGGGCTGGTCGAGCTGCTGCTGCCGCTTGTTCTGCTCGTCGCGCAACGTCTCCACAGTGTCAGCGAAGAGGGCATACGCCTTTGACTCGTCGAGCCCGAGATACTTGCCAACGCGAAGTTCGACCGCCTCGTACTCTCGTTCAATCTCGTCAGCCGTCTGCTGCGAGTTGAAGCTGCGCTCGTGGTATTTGAAATACCCAGTAAATCCTGCTGATAGCCCCACAGCCGCGCTGGCCGCCACGGTCAGCCACCTAGCTTGACTGAAGGCCACGGACGCTGTCGCAATCGCGGAGGTGACTACCGAGCCGATAATAATTACGCTCTGGAAGCGGTTATGAATTCTCCGCGTTCTTCCGGCATCTTCACGGAACTGTGATATTAGGTCAGGAACGTCGTCCCTGTAGCGCTTCTGAGCTAGCAGCGCAGGCTCCTCTTTACTGCTCGTGTTCGTGTCTGCGTCCGCCTGCGTGCGTCGCCGTACTACGTGGAGCTTCTTGATGAAGATGCGAGTCTTCCGCATGCGCTTGTACTGCCAGTAAGCCAGTACTGGTGAGACAAGCAGCGATACGGCGAGTGCTATGTACAGGTGGTTTGAGAAGCGGCTCAAATGTCCGACGCTGGAGAAGGTCGCGACTACTGCGGCGGCGGCGAGCGAGGTGTTGCCGACGAGGATCCAAGCTATCCCGACCTTGCGCCATAATTCTTGGAGGTGGAGCTTTTCTTCTGCGTCGAGGATTTGGCTGCGAACGTAATCGGGGTGCCAGCCCTTGGAGCTGTTGTCGATGACTTCCTTCCACTTTTTCTCGCTCGCAGATCCACTAATTCTTGCCCAAAACCGCGATATCCCCGACCACATGGCGTTACGGTATGGCCGCGCATTTAACCAAACAAGGTGAAACCGTGTCGTCTTTTCGACAGTTGCCTTAGTGCCCTGTCGGGTGCCCCTGACGGCCGGAAGCGCCGGGTTGGCACTGGCAACCTCCGGCCCTTCTGCCTAACTGATGCTGCTCCCGTCTGACCAGAGCAGCCCGCCAACGCGCCGGGCGATGTTCCGCCGGACCTGTGCGGTGAGGTGTTGGTAACGGGCCGCCATGGCGAGGTTGGACCAGCCCATGATGCCCATCACGGCGCGCTCGGCGACGCCGAGGATTAGCAGCACGGTTGGGGCGGTATGCCGTTGCGTCATGCAACCGGCCGTCACGTAGCCCGGCGAGCTTGAGCAGTCGCTTCCACTCGTCGTAGTCGGTGCGCGGGTTGACCGGGCCGCCGGTCGGCGTGGCGAACAACTAGTCACCTCCCTCCCAGAGTTGGGCGGCGGTGACGCGCTCCCGGTCCTGCTCGTCGCGGTGCTTGCGGAGGAGCGCCACCAGCTCGTCAGGGAGCCCGATGCTGCGCCGGCCGGCCCGGGACTTGGTGTCGGCGGTATCGGCCCGCACCTGACGGCGGTCGGGACAGTGCCCGCCGTGCTATCGGCCGCACGGTGAGCGGCACCCGTGCTCCCACCTCGGCCGTTGCCGGCCGCGCCGGACGGTCAGGGTCCCGGCGTTCAGGTCAACATCTGACCAGCGCAGGCCGAGCGCTTCCCCCTGGCGTGGACCGAGCGCGAGCGCGACCGCCCAGCGCGTGCTGTTGCGTCGGCCACGGGTGGCGGCCATCAACCGCTGCACCTCCGCGACCGTGTACGGCTCAATCTCGCTTTCCGGCAGGCACGGTGCCTTGGCGAGGGTGGCCGCGTTCTTGGCGAGGGGCCCCCGGGCGTACGGCCTCGTTGAGCGCGGTTCGGATCGTGCGCGGCGGCGATGTTCTCTACCCAGTGAGTGAGCCAGGTCTTCACCGTCCAGCGCTGGCCGGCGACGCTGCTGCGGATCATGCACCACCCGCGTACGGCGCTCGTCCGGTCCGCGCTCGCGCCGGCCGGCCGGATGTCGCTCACCAACTACCTGGGCCAGTCGGTGGCCGGCCTGATCGCCTTCACCGGCATCGGGTTCGGGCTCGCCGGCACGTTCTCCCCGCTCACGCTCTCCGGCTTCGTCCTGGCGGTGTTCGCGGTCCAACTGCTGATCAGCACGGTGTGGCTGCGCCGGTTCCGCTACGGGCCGGCCGAATGGGCACTGCGCTGGCTCACCAACGCCCGTCGTCCAGCCTTCCTGAACCCGTCCGCCGACCGCCTCGGCGGAGAGGTGACCAGGCCGCCGCAGGTGGAGCAGGCGGGGCCCGATGTGGGGCGACTGCGGGACTCGGCGCGCGGGTGAGGACGCCCACCCGCGCGGATCACCTTCCCCCGCCGACGCTCGGGGCGCCCGGGACCTCCCGGGTGCCCTGGCGCAGCCCCGCCCTCCGGGCCTGCGCGGCGGCGCCGAATCGCGGCAGCGGCACGTCGGCCTCCGCGCGCTCGGCGAAGTGGTCGAGCAGTTCCCGGTGCACGAAGATGTAGCCGTCACCGACCTGGCGCAGGAAGAGGCACTGCACCGCGTGATCGAGGAACGGCAGCAGCGGGTACGGCACCAGGTCCTCCCGGGCGAGTCGCCGCCGGACCAGGGCCTGCTCGATCATCGGCGAGAACGCGACCACGGTGAACAGCAGGAGTGAGGTGCCGCCACCGAGCAGCACCGCGAAGCGGAGCGCCTCGGCCGCGCCGCGGGCCAGCGCGACCGGCACGAAGCCGAGCACGCCGACGCACACGCCGAGCGTAACGAGATCGGCCGCCATGACGGTCAGCCGTTGCCGCAGCAGCGGGCTCGGCAGCTCGCGGCGGTCCGTGCGGGGCGGCAGCGGCCGGAAGTGGAGCTGCACCTGTGCGCTGTCGAGGGCGATCAGGGCGACCACCGTGGCGAGGAAGAACCCGCCGCCGTAGCCGAGGCCGGCGGTCCAGCTCGGCCCGCCGGGGGTGAACCAGCCGGTGAGCCCGCCCACGGCCGCGCCGGTGAGGAGCGCCGAGACCTGGATGAGCCGTTCCAGCTCGGCGACGCTCATGGTCCAGGCGGCCACCCAGCTCTCCGGGGGCCGGTGGTCGCGGTCGCGAATGGTCGAGGTCAGCTCGAACAGGTCGTCGTAGTTGACCGCGTGCATGAACACGGCCAGAGCCAGCAGGCCGCCGGCGACCACCAGGCCGGCCACCGAGCCCAGCGCCCAAGCCGCCGCGCCGAACAGCGCGGCGAGCGCGGCGCAGCCGAGCAGCCGGGCGAGCGCCGTCGAGGTCCACGGCGCGGCCGGACGCCGAGCCGACCACGACTCGTCGATCATGTCCAACACGAAGACCGTCTGGTCGCGCAGGCGCAGCACCCGGGCGAGGGTGGCGAGGTGGTCGGCGGTCCACTCGGGGCGGTACCGGGGATGCGGCCGGCGACGCAGCATGGTGTCGACGTACCGGGTGAAGAGGCGCTCGCGGCCGGAGCCGGCCGAGGTCGTGCCGGGTCCGGCACCGGTCGGGTCCGCGTACGCCAGGGCCATGATGCTGAGCATCAGCGGCGAATTGGCGAGCTGCCAGAGCTCAGGGTCGGCATCGAGCCCCTCCCGCAGCCCACTCAGCCCCGGCCGGTCGAGGTACCGCTCGATCTGGGACCGGTCCAGGGGCTGGATGGCGACCGTGCCGTAGAGGGGCAGTTCCGCCCGGAGCCGTGCGTACTCCGCCTGGCGGCAGCAGACGGCGATCGGGGTGAGCGGCTGCCGCTGGTGGAATGCGGCGATTGCCTCCGCACACTCGTCGCGGTGCTGCTCGCCGACCTCGTCGAGGCCGTCCAGCAACGGCAGGATCTCCCCGGCCGCCACCCATGCGGCTGCCTGCTCCGCCGGGATGCCGTACCGCTCGGTGAGCTGCTCGACGAGCCACCGGTCGAGGGGCCGGCGGAGGGTCGCCCAGGAGGAGAGGTTGAACACGGCCGGGATCGGCGCGTCCGGGTCGTGGTCGGCGCGGTCGAGCAGGCCCCGGGCCAGCTCCAGCAGGGTGGTCGTCTTGCCGGCGCCAGGTGCGCCGACGATGACCACCGCCTGGTCGAGCTGGTCGAACAGGGCCGACATCGAGGTCCGGTCGTCCAGCGAGCCGGTGAAGCCATCCCGGTGGCTGGCCCGCAGGCTCCACGGGTGCTGGCGGTCGTCGGCGGTCGCGGCGATGCCTAGTTCGATCCGCGCCTCCTCGTAGAGGGACCGGTCCAGGACGCTGGTCACCCAGTAGCGGCGGACCCGCTCCAGCAGCACCTTCCGGGCCCGCGCCGCGCCGGCGGTTCCGGTCCGCGGCTCCCGGCCGCGCTGCACCTCGATGACCACCAGGACCGTCACCAGCAGCAGCACCAGCGGCCAGGCCAGCCAGAGGTACGGGGACCAGCGCGCGGGCAGCGCCCCGGTGGCGACGTTCGTGGCCACGCCGAGCAGGGCCACGACGATCACCGGCAGGCCGACCATGACCACCCGACGCATGGGTCGTCTCTACCGTCCCGCCGGGCGGTCGCACAACCCGGGTCCGGTGGCCGGACGGGTCAACAGGGGCCGTAGCCCTCGTCGAAGAGGCGCCGGGCCCAGTCCGCGTACCCGGCGATGATCTTCCGGACCGTGGTGCCGTCGTGCAGGAAGAGGTACGCCCGGTCGCCGCTCCGGGCGAGCAGCCCGTCGAACCGGTTCCTCTCCTGTGGAGTGTCGAGCCGGACCACCCACGGGTACGCGGCGTGCACCGCGTCGACCGGCGTGCCAACGGTGATCCCCTCCGGGGTGCTCATCGGGTCGTCGAGCCAGAGCAGGACGAGCCGGTCGTCGACGAAGATCGGGCTGACCGCGCCGTGCCCGGCCAGTGTCGGCCCGCACGCGTCCTCGTCGGTGCGCAGCACCCCACGTCGGGTCAGGTCCTCCTCGGTGGCGCCGAACTCGGCGTTGCCCAGCCCGTGCAGACTGACCACCTCGGCGGCCCCGACCGGCCGGGCCGGCACGTCCGGCCCCTGTGGAGGGACACCGCTGCCGGCGATCGAGGCGGCCGTCATCAGTGCGGCGATGAATCCGAATTGTCGCAGTTTCATGCAATCCCCCAGTCCCCAACGGGACCGGGGCGGTGAGGTTGCTGGTGTTGGTCGGATTGCCGCAGTTCCCACTCCTCGGCAAGCTCGTCCCAGTAGTCGGCGGAGAGTCCGCGCCGGCCGTGCGCCAGCCAGCCGGCGGTGTCCCGCTCCAGGTGCAGGCCCAGTTCGGCGAACGGGTCGATCCACGGCCCGGGCTCGGCGCCGAGCCGGGCGAGCGCCGCGTTGATCGGCCATTCGGCGCGCGGCCGATCCAGCCGGTCGTCGAAGCAGGGCCCCCAGCTCGGCTCGCCGCCCAGCCAGACCGCCGCGGCCTGGTGGCCGAGCCCGCCGGCGAACTCCGCCTCCAGATAGGCCACCGGCCCCCGCCCGGACCAGCGGGCCAGCAGCTCCCTCAAGGCGGGTGACAGGACGAGCCGGAACGGCTGGTCCGCCGACTTTTCCCCGGTGGCGAAGTCGGGCAGCTCGCCGGTCAGCTCCTCGACCAGCTGCGGGGTGACCGGCAGCAGCGCGAAGTCCTGGCGGAGCGCGGCGAGCACCGCGTGGTCCAGCTCGGCGGTCTGCTCGCGCAGCAGCTCGACGTCGGCGACCACCGCGCTGAGCTGGTAACTCATCCGATCCCCTCGGCGTCCACTGGCTACGGCATCGCGTGACGTTAGCCGCTGACGTGGCGGAGGACGGCCAGGACCCGGCGGTTGTCGCTGTCCGAGGACGGCAAGCCGAGTTTCGCGAAGATGTTCGCCACGTGCTTCTCCACGACTCCGGGGGTGATGACAAGTGCCGCGGCGATCCCGGCGTTGGATCGTCCCTCGGCCATCAGCGACAGCACCTCACGCTCCCGGGGGGTCAGCGACGCCACCCCGGCCGTGTCCTGCCCGGCCCGCATCAGGTGGCCGACCACCTCCGGATCCAGTGCGGTGCCACCGGACGCCACCCGGGTCAGCGCGTCCACGAAATCGGCGACGTCGGCGACGCGGTCCTTGAGCAGGTATCCGACGCCGGTCGGCCGATCGGCGAGCAGGCGGGTCGCGTAGCGGGTCTCCACGTACTGCGAGAACACCAGCACACCGACGTCGGGATGGTCGCGTCGGATGTCGATCGCGGCGCGCAGCCCCTCGTCGGTGTGCGTCGGTGGCATCCGGACGTCGATGATGGCTACATCCGGTACGACGGCGGCAATGGCGGACCGCAGCGCATCCGCGTCGGCCACCGCCGCGCACACCTCGAAACCGCGGTCGGTGAGCAGCCGGACCAGCCCTTCGCGCATCATCGCGGCATCCTCCGCGATCACCACCCGCATGTCGTCGCCTCCGTTCACACGTGTGTGGGCAGCTCGATCTCGACCCGGGTCGGACCGCCGGTGGGACTGTGTACGCGCAGCCGGCCGTCCACGACGGCGATGCGGCGGGCCAGACCGGACAGGCCGGGGCGGTCCGGGTCCGCCCCGCCGATGCCGTCGTCCTCGACCGCCAGCGTCAGGCGCTCGCCGGATCGGACGACGCCGAGCCCGATACGGGTCGCCCGGCTGTGTTTGGCCGCGTTCGCGAGCAGCTCGGAGGCACAGAAGTAAGCGATGGTCTCGATCGCGGGCGCCGGGCGGTCGGGCAGTTCGACGGTCACCGCGACCGGGATGGCGCTGCTCGTCGCGAGCGTCGCCAGCGCGTCGCCGAGACCGTTGTCGAGGACCGGCGGATGGATCCCGCGCACCAGGTCGCGCAGGTCGGCGAGGGCATCCTTCGCTCCGCGGTGGGCGAGCGCGACCAGTTCGCGGGCCTGTGCGAGGTCGGGCGGCGGGCCGTCGACACCGAGCTTCTCGGTCGCCATGCCGAGGTTCATCGCCAGCGTGGCCAGCCGGATCTGCGCGCCGTCGTGCAGGTCCCGTTCCAGCCGGCGCATCATCGCGGCCGCGTCGTCGATCGCGCGGGCCCGGGTGACCTGCAGTTCGCGTACCCGCTCGGCGAGCCGACGCGGACCGAGCAGCCGTCGCATGGCGGCAAGGTCCGGTGTCGTACCGGCCCGCATCAACCACGGTGCGACCAGCAGCATGGCGAGGCCGGCCGCGGCGATGAGGAACGTTCCGGCGAACGTCCGCGTACCGATCGTGCCGAACGGCGTCAGCGCCCACACCGGCCCGAGGCGCGTTCCGGCCGGGTGGTTGCGAAACAGCGGCCACCACACCGGGTAGCTGAGGTTGACCAGGCCGAACACGTAGCAGAACGCGCCGTAGCCCTCGGGGATGGCCAGGGGCACCTTGAGCAGGCCGTACCCGACGGCGCGCCAGCCCGGCCCGTCGGAGACCACGGCGCTGATCCGCTTCGAGAGCCGGGGCGGCGGCGGGTCCACGTGCACGTCGAGCAGCCGGTCGGCAAGTGAGCGATGCACGGCTCCCATCGCGCGCCCGATCGGGGCGGCCAACACGACCAGGAGCGCGATGGTGAGCGGGAACAGGACCAGGAACACCGGTGCGACGGCCGGTACGGGCCGGTGGGACATGGCTCCGGTCGCCCAGAGGATGAGGACGCCCAGGGCCGGCACGATCGCCGGAACGCTCAGGATCGCGGCCGCGCTGACGACGCCGGCGACGCAGAACACCGCCCGGCGCAGGGCCAGTGTGGTGAACGGAGCGCGCAGCGCGGTCATCAGCCCATTGTCGCTGGTCACGCGTCGCGATTGCGGAGCAGCACTCCGCCGCACAGGATCGCCACCGCCGCGTACCCGCACATCAGCGACGCGCTGATCCAGCCGGCGAACAGCCCGGGTACCGGCGAGGTCACCGCGATCGAGTTGAGTAGCATCAGCAGCGGGACGAAGCGGCCGACCGCGATTCCGCTCTCGCCGAACAGGCCGGCCACGATCATCGGGACGAACATCAGACCGAACAGCGTGCCGATCGCGGCGCCCGAGTGCCGCACGATCGTCCCGATGCCGACCCCGATCAGCGCGGTGGCGCCCAGGTACACACCGGTCAGCAGGACCGCGCGCAGGATCGCCGGCTCCCCGAGGGAGGCGGCCGGGATGGCGGTACCGCGGATCGCCAGCTGCCCGCCCAGATAGCCGGCGAAGCTCGCGGCCAGGCCGACGGTGAGAGCCGCGCCGCCGCACACGGCGACCTTCGCGGCCAGGACGATCCGACGCCGAGGGACGGCGGCGAGCGTCGAGCGGATCATCCCGGTGCCGTATTCGCCGGTCACCATCAGGACGCCGAGCGCCCCGAGGAGCAGCTGGGCCAGAATGGCGCCGCCGAGGCTGTTGTTCAGGATCTGGGCGGCGGTGGCGACCGGGGTGTGCCATCGGTACCCGAGTCCCACCCCGGCCCCGGCCGCGGCCATCGAGACCACCGCCGCGATCGCCAGCCACCACGTCGACCGGACGCTGCTCAGCTTGATCCGCTCCATCCGGGCCACGTGCCGGAATCCGTACCCGTTCATGACGCTCCCACTCCGCGATAGTCGGTGGCCTGCGAGGTGAGCCGGAGGAACGCGTCCTCCAGGCTGTCGTCCCCGGCGGCGAGTTCGGCGACGGTCGTCTCGGCCAGCAGCCGGCCGCCGCCGATGACCACCAGCCGGTCCGCGGTCAGCGCCATCTCGGCGATCAGGTGGCTGGACACAAACACCGTCCGGCCCTCGGCGGCGAGTCCGCGCAGCAGGTCCCGGATCCAGCGGATGCCCTCCGGATCCAGTCCGTTGACCGGCTCGTCGAGCAGGAGGACGCCCGGGTCGCCGAGCAGAGCCACAGCGACGCCGAGCCGCTGGCGCATGCCGAGCGAGTACGTGCCGGCGCGCCGCCTTGCCGCGTCGGACAGCCCGACGGTGCGCAGCACCTGCTCGACCCGGGAACCGGGGATGTCGTTGCTCGCGGCCAGTGCGGCCAGGTGCGCACGGGCGCTGCGGCCGGGATGGAACGCCCCGGCATCGAGGAGCGCGCCGACCGTCTTCAACGGCCAGTTCAGGTCCGGGTACTGGACGCCGCCGATCAGTGCCTGGCCATGGTCCGGGGCATCCAGACCGAGGATCATCCGCATCGTCGTCGACTTGCCGGATCCGTTCGGGCCGAGGAAGCCGGTCACCACCCCCGGCTGGACCCGGACGCTCAGCCCGTCGACGGCGACCCGGTCGCCGTAACGTTTGGTCAGCTCACGTAGTTCGATCACACAATCGACGCTAGGCAGCGCCGTCGGCGGTCGGAAGCCGGAAACCATCCGACTCTGCCTGGGGGTTTTCCACCCCCCATCGCGGTCCGACCTGGCTGGTGCCCCGTGACCGCTGACGGCGTACCCGGGCAGGGGCCGACCCGGGTGGAGCCGGCCCCTGCGGGAACGCCGGTCAGCTGGTGAAGCCGCCGTCCGCGTTGATCGTCGCGCCGGTCACGTACCCGCCGTCCGGCCCGGAGAGGAAGGCCACGACGGCGGCGATCTCCGCCGGGGCGGCGTAGCGGCCCAGGGCGGTGAGGCCCCGGATGGCGTCCGCGTTGGGCCCGTCCGCCGGGTTCGCGTCGGTGTCGGTCGGGCCGGGGTTGACCAGGTTCACCGTGATGCCCCGGCCGCCCAGCTCCCGGCCGAGGCCCCGGGTCAGGCCGACCAGGGCGGTCTTGCTCATCGAGTACAGGGCGAGACCGGGGAAGACCGCCCGCTCGGCCACGTTGCTGCCGATGTTAACGATCCGGCCACCGTCGGTCATGTGCCGGACCGCCGCCTGGGCGAACACGAACGGCGCCCGCACGTTGACCGCGATCGTCCGCTCGACCTCGTCCGCGCCCAACTCGCCCACCGGGCCGGTCAGGAACACCCCGGCGTTGTTGACCAGCACGTCCAGCCGGCCGAACTCCCCGGCGACCCGGTCGACCGCGGCGCGCACCGCCGCCGGGTCGGCGCTGTCGGCCGGCACCGCCAGGGCGCGCCGCCCCACCGCCTTGATCTGCTCCACCAGTTCGGTCGCCCGGTCGGCGCGCCGCTCGTACGTCAGCGCCACGTCGGCGCCCTCCCGGGCCAGCCGCAGGGCGACCGCCGCCCCGATACCCCGGCTGCCGCCGGTCACCAATGCCACTTTTCCGTCCAGAACTCCGTTCATGCCACCAGCCTGCTCGGCGGCGGGCGGGGAGTCTGGCGGCGATCAGACGCCGCGTTCGCGACCCGGGGGAAACGCGAAGGGCCAGCCCCGAGCGGGGCCGGCCCTTACGTCGACGGCGGAGGATACGAGATTCGAACTCGTGAGGGTGTTAACCCAACACGCTTTCCAAGCGTGCGCCCTAGGCCTCTAGGCGAATCCTCCGCGAGCCAGGATACAGGTCCCCGACGGCCCGGCCACCCCACCACCCCCTGAAGATCCACCCCGGGTCGGGTAGGCTTGGCGGCACCCCCCGTGCGGCGTGCATCTCGTGAACCTCCCCAGGGCCGGAAGGCAGCAAGGATAAGCGGGCTCTGACGGGTGCACGGGGGGCCTTTCTGTCTCCGGGTGCCGGTAACGTCCCTGCGGGTCAGGTCACGGGGTGGTGGGTGGTCACCCGGGCCCGACCGGCGCAGAATGGCTCGGTCGAGAGGAGGCGGGACGGGTGGCACTGGCCCTTTACCGCAAGTACCGGCCCCGTACGTTCGCCGAGGTCATCGGCCAGGAGCACGTCACCGAGCCGCTGTCGCAGGCGCTGCGCAGCGGTCGGCTGAACCACGCCTACCTCTTCTCCGGCCCCCGGGGCTGCGGCAAGACCTCCAGCGCCCGCATCCTGGCCCGTTCGCTCAACTGTGAGCAGGGGCCCACCCCGGAGCCGTGCGGGCAGTGTGAGTCGTGCCGCTCGCTGGCCCCCGACGGCGGCGGGTCGATCGACGTCATCGAGATCGACGCGGCCAGCCACGGTGGCGTCGACGACGCCCGTGATCTACGGGAGAAGGCGTTCTTCGCGCCGGCCCGCAGCCGCTTCAAGATCTACATCATCGACGAGGCGCACATGGTCTCGTCGGCCGGCTTCAACGCCCTGCTCAAGCTGGTCGAGGAGCCCCCGGAGTACGTCAAGTTCATCTTCGCCACCACCGAGCCGGAGAAGGTCCTCGGCACCATCAAGTCGCGGACCCACCACTACCCGTTCCGGCTGTTCCCGCCCAAGGTGCTCCGGCCCTACCTGGAGCAGCTCTGCGAGGCCGAGGGCGTCAAGGTCGAGCCGGCGGTCTTCCCGCTGGTGGTCCGCGCCGGCGCCGGCAGCGCCCGGGACAGCCTCTCCGTGCTCGACCAGCTCATCGCCGGCGCCGGCCCGGAGGGGGTCAGCTACGCCCGGGCCGTCGCGCTGCTCGGCGTCACCGACTCCGCGCTGATCGACGAGATGTGCGACGCGCTCGCCGCCGGGGACGGCGCGGCCGCGTACGCCACCGTCGACCGGGTCGCGGAGGCCGGGCACGACCTGCGCCGGTTCGCCTCCGACCTGCTGGAGCGGCTGCGCGACCTGATCGTCCTGCAGCAGGTGCCGGACGCCGCCGCCAAGGGCCTGATCGACGGCCCCGACGACCAGATCGAGCGGATGGCCGCCCAGGCCCAGCGGCTCGGCCCGGCCACCCTGTCCCGCTGCGCCGACATCGTGCACAACGGCCTGGTCGATATGCGCGGCACCACCGCGCCCCGGCTGCTGCTGGAGCTGATCTGCGCCCGGATGCTGCTGCCCGGCGTGGACGACTCGGCCGGTGGCCTGCTCCAGCGCCTGGAGCGCATGGAGCGCCGGCTCACCCTGGGTGGCGCCGAGCCGCCGTCGGCCGCCGCCGGCTCCGCGCCGGTCGCCCCGGTCACGGAGGTACGCCCGGCGGCTCCCGCCCCGACCGCGGCTGCCGCCGCGCCCGACCCGGAGACCGCCGGCACGCCGGCGGCTGCCGGCGCCCCGACCGGGGCGGCCGCCGCCCGCGCGGCCGCCGCGGCGGCCGGTGCCCGCCCGAACCCGGCCCGCCCCGCCGACCCGGCCGCGAGCGGCCCCGCCCAGCCAGGTCCGGGCGCCCGTCCCGCGGACCGGTCCGGTTCGGCCCCACCGGCCTCGGGTGGCTCCCCGGCCGACCGTTCGTCCGGCGGCCCGACGGCCGACGGTCCGGCGTCCGGTGCTCCCGCCCGGCGTCCGGTCCCGGCCTCGGCGGTGCTGCCCGATCCGGCCACCCCCGAGCCGCCGCGCCCCGGCGCGGCCCCGGCCGGCGCGCTGGACGCCGTCGCGGTGCGGCGGGTCTGGCCCGAGGTGGTCGGCAAGGTCAATCGGAGCAACAAGCGGATCGCGGCGCTGATGCGCGACGCGGTGGTCCGCGACCTGGACGGCGACACGCTGGTGTTGACCGTGAAGTCGACCGTGCTGGCGAAGATGGTGGCCGACCACGCCGCCGTGCTCACCGACGCGCTCTACGAGGAGCTGGGCGGCCGCTGGCAGATCCGGTGCGAGGTGGCCGGCGAGCGGGGCGCGGCCTCGCTCGGCGGCCCGGCCCGTCCCTCCGGTTCGTCCCGCGCGACGTCCTCCGACACGGCCCCGGCGCGCCCGTCCGGACCGGCCGGCGCGGATGCCGCACCGGCCCGTCCGGCCGCGGGCCCGGCCCGCCCGGCCGACCCGTCCGACGCACCGGGACACCACGCCGGTGGCTCGCCCGGGGACACCGCCGGCGCGTCCGGTTCCCCGGCGAACCGTGCCGGTGGCTCGGCGGAGGGTCGGCCCGGGAACGCCGCCGGCCCGTCCGGCCCGTCCGGCGGGGCCGTCCGCGCGTCGGAGCCGGCCGGTGGCCCGGCGCGCCGGCCGGCTGGCCCGGCCGCGGGCGGGACGGCTGCCGGCGGGGACGACGACGAGGAGGACTGGCCGGAGCCGGCCCGACCGGGTGGCGCCGGACAGCCGGCGGGGAACGACGCCGCTTCGACGGCCGCCACGGGCGGGGACGACTGGCCCGAGGCCGCCCGTCCGGGCGGGGCGGCAGCCGTGGCAACGGCCACCGCGCC
The DNA here is from genome assembly GCF_042872345.1 of Micromonospora sp. NPDC005299. NCBI lineage: Bacteria > Bacillati > Actinomycetota > Actinomycetes > Micromonosporales > Micromonosporaceae > Micromonospora > Micromonospora sp. NPDC005299. The sequence goes on along the minus strand of NZ_JBIAKG010000001.1, from coordinate 1,071,165 downwards.
GGCCGCCAGTTCGACGACCGCCACCGCGCCGGGCGTCGCCGCGCCCGTCGTACCGAAGCCGGCCGGACCGCCGGGCACCGCGCCGTCGCGGGCGGGCGGTGGCACGCCGAAGAACAGCGCGATCGCGGCGGCCCGCGCGGCCGCGGCGGCGGCCGCCGCCGGTGGCGGGCCCAGCAAGGGCCCGCGGACGGCACCGGCGACCCGGAAGACCGCGGACGCCGACTGGGCCGGGGAGCCGCCCTACGACCCCGACTACGACGGGCCGGCCGGCGGCCGGTCGGCGGGCGCGGCCCCGGCGGCCTCCGCCTACGAGGGCTTCGACCCGGGCGACGAACCGCTGGACGACGTGATCGACGAGCGGACCGCCCGGCAGTCCAGCGAGGAGCAGGCGGTGCAGTTGCTCCGCGAGGCGTTCGGGGCCGAGAAGATCGACGAGGTGGACGCGCGCTGAGCGCGCGTCGACCGCTGAGGAGCAGTGCCGCCGCCCGACTAGGCTGGGTGCGGCGGATCAGACGAGTGCGAGAAGGAGCCATCCGTGCGCCCAGGTGGACAGCCGAACATGCAGCAGATGCTGAAGCAGGCGCAGAAGATGCAGCAGCAGATCGCCAAGGCGCAGGCCGAGCTGGCCGAGGCGGAGCTGACCGGCACCGCCGGTGGGGGCCTGGTCACCGCCACCGTTGCCGGCAGCGGTGAGCTGAAGGCGATCAAGATCGACCCGAAGGCGGTCGACCCGGAGGACGTGGAGACGCTGGAGGACCTGGTCGTCGCCGCCGTGCACAACGCCGCCGAGGCGGCCCGGGAGCTGACCGAGAAGAAGATGGGCCCGGTCGCGGGCGGGATGGGCGGCCTCGGCCTGCCCGGGTTCTGAGCGGCAGATGTACGAGGGTGCCATTCAGGATCTGATCGACGAGTTGGGCCGGCTGCCGGGCGTGGGCCCGAAGAGCGCCCAGCGGATCGCGTTCCACGTCCTCTCGGCGGATCCCGCCGACGTGAACCGGCTGGCCGGCGCGCTGCGCAAGGTCAAGGAGCTGGTGCGGTTCTGCACCACCTGCTACAACGTGGCCGAGTCGGAGCAGTGCCGGATCTGCCGTGACCCGCGGCGCACGGACGAGGTGCTCTGCGTGGTCGAGGAGCCGAAGGACGTCGTGGCGATCGAGCGGACCGGCGAGTTCCGCGGCCGCTACCACGTGCTCGGCGGCGCCATCAACCCGCTGGAGGGCATCGGCCCGGACAACCTGCGGATCCGGGAGCTGATGACCCGGCTGGGCGGGGGCGACGTCCGCGAGCTGATCCTCGCCACGGACCCGAACACCGAGGGTGAGGCGACCGCGACCTATCTGGCGCTGATGGTGAAGCCGATGGGCATCGCGGTGACCCGGCTGGCCAGCGGCCTGCCGGTCGGCGGCGACCTGGAGTACGCCGACGAGATCACCCTGGGCCGCGCCTTCGAGGGCCGCCGGGCGATCTGACCGGAGCGACGACCGGGCCGGCCGGTCCCGTGACAGGGGCCGGCCGGTGTCGTTCGGGCATCCGGAATGTGGGACGGGTGCGATTCGCCACGTGCGCGCCACCCGGCCGGCAACTGGCCGATTTTGCGGTGATCTGTCCGATCCCACTATCTGCTCGCGGCTGTGACAGTCCTGTTTGCGGGAGATCGGGCAGTGTCAGACCCGGCCGCTTGGTGTCGGCTTGGTAGCGATTGCCTCGCGGGCGTTCCGCATTCTGTGTGTCGTGTCATAGCCTCCCGCACACGGACTGAGTCACAGCTCGGCGTAAAGACATGCGCATGACAGAGGTGAGAGATGCAGGCGAGCAGGCTTAAAGCGGCCGTGGCCCTCGCGGCCGCTGCCGCTCTGGCGGTCGGGGCGTCCGGCTGCGCGAAGAGCGAGCGCGACGAGGACAGCGGTGGGGCGAAGACCGGCGGCACCTTCGTCTTCGCGGGCGCCGGTGACCCGAAGAACTTCGACCCGATCTTCAACGACGACGGTGAGACCTTCCGGCCGATCCGGCAGATGTACGACACCCTCGTGCAGAACAAGCCCGGCACGGCCGACCTGCAGGGTGCCCTGGCGGAGAGCTGGGAGCACGACCCCGAGGGCAAGGTCTGGACCTTCCACCTGCGCAAGAACGTGAAGTTCCACGACGGCACCCCCTTCAACGCCGCCGCGGTCTGCTTCAACTTCGACCGCTGGTTCAACATGAAGGGCGCCGCCGCCCAGTCGCAGATGATCTACTACTCGGACGTCTTCGGCGGTTTCGCCAAGAACGAGGCCGAGGGTGTGGGCAACCCGGTCTACAACAAGTGCGAGGCGAAGGACGACGGCACCGCCGTCGTCACGATGAACCAGTACAAGGGTGCCTTCCCGGGTGCCTTCGCGCTGACCGCGCTGTCGATCGCCAGCCCCGAGGCGCTGAAGAAGTACGACGCCGACACCGTGAAGCAGAACGGCGACTCCTTCGAGTACAGCGCGTTCGCCAACGAGCACCCGGTCGGCACCGGCCCGTTCACCTTCGGTGGCTGGGACAAGGCCAAGGGTGAGATCACCTTGAACCGGAACCCCGACTACTGGGGTGAGAAGGCCAAGGTCGACAAGCTGATCATCAAGATCATCAAGGACGAGAACACCCGCAAGCAGGAGCTGCGGGCGGGCACCGTCCAGGGCATCGACTTCCCGGCCCCGGCCGACCGCAAGGCGCTCGCCGGCGAGGGCTTCCAGGTCCTCGACCGCCCGGCGTTCAACATCCTCTACCTCGGCTTCAACCAGAAGAACCCGAAGCTGAAGGACCTGCGGGTGCGCCAGGCCATCGCCTACGCCCTCAACCGCCAGCAGCTCGTCCAGACCAAGGGCCCGGGTGGCACCAAGGTCGCCGACGAGTTCATGCCGGACACCGTGCTCGGCTACGCCCCGGACGTGCAGAAGTACGAGTACAACGTGGACAAGGCCAAGCAGCTGCTCAAGGAGGCGGGCGCCGAGCACCTGACGCTCAACTTCTACTACCCGACCGACGTCTCCCGGCCGTACATGCCGAACCCGCAGGAGATCTTCACCGTCCTGGCCAACGACCTGCAGGCCGTCGGCATCAAGGTCAACGGTGTGGCCCGCCCGTGGAACGGTGGCTACAAGGACGACGTGCAGCAGTTCGGCAAGCACGACCTGCACCTGCTCGGCTGGACCGGTGACTACAACGACCCGGGCAACTTCGTCGGCACCTTCTTCGGCCGCGCCAAGGTCGAGTTCGGTGACCAGGCGATGACCGAGATGTTCGACGCCATCACCAAGGCCGACGGCACGGTCGACGAGGCCGGCAAGAAGACCGCCTGGGAGCAGGTCAACCGCGACGTCGCCGCCAAGTGGCTGCCGGCCGTGCCGGTCTGGCACGCCCCGCCGGCCATCGTGGTCACCAAGGACGTCAAGGGTCTGGTTGCCAGCCCGCTGACCGACGAGCGCTTCAACACCGTCAGCGTTGGCTGAAGTCGCTACTGACCGCTGACGCCGTACGCGGAATCGGCCCGGGCCGGGCTCTCTCTCCCGGCCCGGGCCGACCCGCTGTTACCGAGAATCTGGTGTGTGAGAGATGTTGCGAGTCATAGTTCGCCGCCTGCTGCAGCTGGTGGTGACCCTGATAGGGCTGTCCGCGCTCGTCTTCGTCTGGTTGCGGAACCTCCCCGGCGGCCCGATCGAGGCGCTGCTCGGTGAGCGGGCCACGCCCGAGCGGCGCGCTCTGCTGGTCAAGGCCCTCGGCTACGACCAGCCGGTCCTGGTGCAGTACGGCAAGTTCATGCAGCGGCTGCTGAGCGGCGACTTCGGAAACTCGATCCGGAGCGGCGACCCCGTCACCGAGGTGATCGCCCGCGCCTTCCCGGCCACCATCGAACTGGCTGCGGCCGCCATGATCATCGCCATCGGGCTCGGTGTGCCGCTCGGCTACCTCGCCGCCCGGCACCGCGGCCGGCTGCTCGACAACCTGAGCATCGCCGGCACCCTGCTCGGCATCTCGATCCCGATCTTCTTCCTGGGCTACCTGCTCAAGGACGTCCTCACCCAGAACATGCACTGGTTCCCGCCCTCGGGCCGGATCAGCACCGGCGTGGACAACACCGACATCACCGGCTTCTTCGTCCTCGACGGGCTGCTCACCCGGGAGTTCGACGCCACCGCCGACGCGCTGTGGCACCTGATCCTGCCGGCGTTCACCCTGGCCACCATCCCGCTGGCGGTGATCGTCCGGATCACCCGGGCCAGCGTGCTCGACGTGCTCAACGAGGACTTCGTCCGCACCGCCGAGGCGAAGGGCCTGCGGCACAAGACCATCCGGGGTCGGCACATCCTGCGCAACGGCCTGCTGCCGGTGGTCACCACCATCGGCCTGCAGACCGGCGCGCTGCTCTCCGGCGCGGTGCTCACCGAGCGGGTCTACAACTGGGGCGGCCTCGGCACGCTGATCTACGACTCGATCAGCGGCGGTCGCGACTACCCGGTGCTCCAGGCGCTGATCCTGCTGGCCGCGCTGGTCTTCGTGGTGGTCAACCTCCTGGTCGACCTCTCCTACGCCTTCATCGACCCGAGGGTGCGTGTGCGATGAGTGATCCCATCACCCGGCCCACCGTGGGCACCCCGCGCGAGAGCGTGGACCCCTCCGCCGTCGAGGAGAAGCGCGAGGGCACCCTGCCGCGCGGCATCGACCGGCTCGGCGAGCGCAAGCGCGCCCGGCTGGAGCAGTTGGCCCAGGCCACCGCCGACAAGGGCGGCGTCAGCCTGGTCCGGGACGCGTTCCGCCGGCTGCGGCGCAACCCGACGGCGATCGTCGGCGCGTCCATCGTGGCGCTCTTCATCCTGGTCGCGATCTTCGCGCCGCTGCTCGCGCCGCACGACCCGGCGCAGCGCTTCGACGAGCTGACGAAGAACCTCACCGTCGACAACATCCCCGGGGCCAGCAGCGGGTTCCCCCTCGGCTCCGACCCGCTCGGCCGGGACTTCCTGTCCCGCATGATCCACGGCAGCCGGCAGACCCTCTTCGTCGGCGTGCTCGCCACGCTCATCGGGTTGGGCCTGGGCGTGCTGATCGGCGCGATCTCCGGCGCCTTCGGCGGCTGGGTCGACAACATCCTGATGCGCTTCACCGACGTGATGCTGGCGCTGCCGGCCCTGCTGCTGGCCATCAGCCTGGTGGCCATGGCCAGCCGGTCCAGCCAGTGGACGGTGATCCTGGCGGTGGCCATCGTCAACGTGCCGATCTTCGCAAGGCTGCTGCGCGGTTCGATGCTCGCCCAGCGCGAGAGCGACCACGTGCTGGCTGCCCGGGCGCTCGGCGTCAAGCAGGGATCGATCGTGCTGCGGCACATGCTGCCCAACGCGATGACCGCGGTGATCGTGCAGGCCACGCTCACCCTCTCCACCGCGATCCTGGAGGCGGCGTCGCTCTCCTTCCTCGGTCTCGGTGACCCCGACATCAACCGCGCCGAGTGGGGCCTGATGCTCGGCGTGGACGGTCAGCGCTACTTCGAGGTGCGGCCGGAGCTGGCCTACTTCCCGGCCGTCGCGATCATCGTGGTCGCGCTCGGCTTCACCCTGCTGGGTGAGGGCATGCGCGAGGCGATCGACCCGAAGAGCCGGCGGTGACGGCGATGTCGCGGACCAGCACGTGGCCGGCCCCGGCCGGCGAGAGGAAGTGACCCGATGAGCCTGCTCGACGTACGCGATCTGAGCGTGGTGTTCCAGCGTCGCGGTGAGCGGCCGTTCACCGCGGTCGACAAGGTCAGCTTCAGCGTGGAGCCGGGGCAGACCGTGGGCCTGGTCGGCGAGTCCGGCTGCGGCAAGAGCGTGACCAGCCTGGCGATCATGGGCCTGCTGCCCCGGCGGGGTAACAAGGTCACCGGTGAGGTCAACTTCGACGGCACCGACCTGCTCAGGCTGCGCCCGGACGACATGCGGGACCGGCGCGGCCGGGACATCGGCATGATCTTCCAGGACCCGCTGTCGTCGTTGAACCCGGTCGTGCCGATCGGCATCCAGGTGGCCGAGGTGCTGGAGCGGCACCGCGGGATGGACCGCAAGGCGGCCATGAAGGAAGCCCGCGAGCTGCTCGACGCGGTCGGCATCCCGGACCCGACGCGGCGGCTCAAGGAATACCCGCACCAGATCTCCGGCGGCATGCGGCAGCGCGCGCTGATCGCCATCGCGCTGGCCTGCAAGCCGCGGCTGCTGATCGCGGACGAGCCGACCACCGCGCTGGACGTGACCATCCAGGCGCAGATCCTCACCCTGCTCAAGCAGCTCGTCGACGAGACCGGCACCGCGCTGATCATGATCACGCACGACCTGGGCGTGGTGGCCGGCCTCTGCGACACGGTCAACGTGCTCTACGGCGGCAAGGTGGTTGAGCGGGCCGCCCGGCACGAGCTGTTCGCCCGGCCGCGGCACCCGTACACGCACGGGCTGTTGAGCTCGGTGCCGCGGCTGGACTCGCCGCGGGGCGAGCGGCTGCACGCCATCCGCGGCTCGGTGGCCGACAACATCCCGTGGGTCGAGGGCTGTGCGTTCGCCCCCCGCTGCGACAACGTGGTGGACGCCTGCCTGGAGGGCGCCCCTCCGCTCGAACCCACCGCGACCGGCGGCGACCTGCGCTGCAACAACCCCGTTTCCGAGGAGGTGGCGGTGCCGTGACCGAGTCGACCGAGCGGACCGGACCACTGGTCGAACTGCGCGACGTCAAGGTCCACTTCCCGATCAAGAGCGGCGTGCTCTTCGACCGCACCGTCGGTTACGTCTACGCCGTCGACGGCGTCTCGCTCTCCATCAACAAGGGCGAGACGTACGGGCTGGTGGGCGAGTCGGGGTGTGGCAAGTCCACCCTCGGCCGGGGCCTGCTGCGGCTGGTCGAGCCGACCGACGGCGAGATCGTCTTCGACGGCACCGACATCCGCGCGCTCAAGGGCGAGTCGATGCGCCGGATGCGCCGTCGGATCCAGATGATCTTCCAGGACCCGCTGTCCAGCCTCGACCCCCGCCAGTCGGTGGAGTCGCTGCTGGTCGAGGGGCTCAAGGCGCACGGCCTGGCCAAGGACAAGGCGGCCACCGCCAAACGGCTCCGGGAGGCGCTCGCCGCGGTCGGCCTGCCCGCCTCGGCGCTGAGCAAGTACCCGCACGAGTTCTCCGGCGGGCAGCGGCAGCGCATCGGCATCGCCCGGGCGCTGGTGCTCGACCCGGACCTGATCGTCGCCGACGAGCCGGTCTCCGCGCTGGACGTGTCGATCCAGGCGCAGGTGATCAACCTGCTGGAGGAACTGCAGAACGAGCACGGCCTGACGTACCTGATCATCGCCCACGACCTGGCGGTGGTCCGGCACATCGCCGACACGGTCGGGGTGATGTACCTCGGCGGCCTGGTGGAGGAGGCGTCCAGCGACGACCTCTACCGGGAGCCGATGCACCCGTACACGAGGGCGCTCATGTCGGCGGTGCCGGTGCCGGACCCGCAGGTGGAGGACCACCGGGAGCGGATCCTGCTCGCCGGCGACCTGCCCTCGCCGACGAACCCGCCGGCCGGCTGCCGGTTCCACACCCGTTGCCCGTGGGCCCAGCCGACCCGCTGCGCCGAGGAGCGGCCGGCGCTACGCGAGGTGCTGGGCGGGCACCGGGTGGCCTGCCACTACGCGGAGGACATCGCGGCCGGCCGGATCCGGCCGCACGAGGTGGAGCCGGAGCTGGTGCGGCCGGACGACGGCGCGGCGCCGGGCGACACCGGGGAGCTGATCCCGACCCCGTGACGTGACGACGCGAGGCCCCTTCCCCGGCCGGGGAAGGGGCCTCGTCGCGTTCGGAGTGGGTCAGCCCTCGGGGCGGTGGAGCAGGGCCACCGCGACGGTGTGCACGGCGTCCAGCGCGGCCGGGTCGGCCAGCGGCACCCGGCCGCCGGTCACCGCGTACCACTCGTCGGCGTCCTTGTACTGCACCCGCAGGGTGACCTGGCCGTCGGCGTACTCGGTGCGCAGCGTCAGGTCGCCGGTCACCACGCCGACCTCGTCGGTCATCACCCCGCCCGGGCCGGCCGTGATGTCGCTGGTCCGTTCCGGGGCTCCGGGCGCCGGCGGGGCCGCCGCGGGCGCGGTCGGGGTGGCATCGGCGGACATTCCGGCCCCGGAGACGTCGGCGGGGACGGCCGGCGTGCCGTCGGCCGTCATCCCGGCCGAGGTCGGGCCGGGCGCGGTCGCACCGCCGGCGGCCGCCGCGGCATCCTCGCCGGTGGTGTCCGGTGCGCCCTCCGGCGCCGGCGCGCCACCGGCCCCGGTCACGGCTTGTTCGCCCATGTGCAGCCCTCCAACATGTCGGTGAGGGCGGCCTTCTCGGCACTGGTCACCGTCAGCCGCCAGTAGTGCTTGACCGTCACCCAGTCCGCGGCGTACTGGCACCAGTACGACCGGTTCGCCGGCTTCCACTGGGACGGGTCCTGGTCACCCTTTGCCCGGTTGGAGCGGAGGGAAACCGCGAGGAGCTGCGGCCGGGTCAGGTCGTTGGCGAAGTCGCCGCGCTTCGAGTCGTCCCACTCGTCGGCGCCGGAGCGCCAGGCGTTGGCCAGCGGCACCATGTGGTCGATGTCCACGTCGGCCGGATCGCTCAGCGCCAGCCCGTCGTACGCACTCTCCCAGCGGCCGCCCACCACGTTGCAGCCGGAGAGCTTGATGCCCTCCCCGTCCCGTTGCAGCACGCTGTCCCGCACGTCGCAGTTCTTGCCGGTGTCCCGCCAGTGCGGGAAGCGGGTTCGGCTGTAGCCCTTCATCGACCCGGCAGCGGCGACGGTCAGCTCACCGAGCTGTTGGTCGACGTTGCCGGCGGTGCTGGGCGGCGTGTCCGGCTCGTCGACCGGCACGCATCCGGCCACGCCGAGGGCGAGCACCGCGGTGAGCGCGGCTGCCATCCCGGCTCGGGCTCCTGATCTCGTACGCACAGACGACACCTCTCCAGCTTGCGGGCTCCCGGCGAGTCCGCACAGTACCCGGCGACGGTTTCCGTGATTCGTGGCGTCGGAAGTGGAGGGCCGGGCAGAGTGGTTACCCATGACCGCACCCGCTCCCGCGCTGCGTCTCGGCACCGCCGCCGGTCGCGGCACCCTGCTCGCGGCGATCCTCGCCTCCGGCATGGTCTTCCTGGACAGCACCGTGGTCAACGTGGCGCTGCCCCGGCTCGGCGCCGAACTCGACGCCACCGTCGCCGGTCTGCAGTGGACGGTCAACGGGTACCTGCTCATGCTGGCCGCGTTCGTGCTGCTCGGCGGCGCGCTCGGCGACCGGTTCGGGCGGCGGCGGGTCTTCCTCGTCGGGGTGGTGTGGTTCGCCGTGGCGTCGATGCTCTGCGGGCTCGCCCAGGGCACCGGCTGGCTGATCGCCGCCAGGTTCCTCCAGGGCGCCGGCGGGGCGCTGCTCACCCCCGGCTCGCTCTCGGTGCTCCAGGCCAGCTTCGACCCGGACGACCGGGCCCGGGCCATCGGCACCTGGTCCGGGCTCTCCGGGGTGTCCACGGCGCTCGGCCCGCTGCTCGGCGGCTGGCTGATCGACGCGCTCTCCTGGCGGTGGATCTTCTTCGTCAACCTGCCGCTGGCCGTCGGGGTGGTGCTCGCCGCGCTGCGCTGGGTGCCGGAGAGCTGCGACGAGGCCGTCTCGCGTACCGGAGCCGGCCGGCGGTTCGACGTGGCCGGCGCGCTGCTCGGCGCGCTGGCCCTCGGCGGCGTCACGTACGCCCTGATCGACGCGCCGGCGCGGGGCGCCGGCTCTCCGGCGGTGCTGGCCGCGGCGGTGGTCGGGGTGCTCGGCGCGGTGGTCTTCGTGCTGGTCGAGCGGCGCCGCGGCGACACCGCCATGCTGCCCACCGGGCTGTTCGGCAGCCGGCTCTTCTCGGTGCTGAACATCTTCACCGTGATCGTCTACGCGGCGCTCGGCGGCTTCACGTTCTTCCTCGCCGTCTACCTGCAGAACGTGGTCGGCTGGTCGGCGCTGCTCACCGGCCTGGCCACCGTGCCCATGACCCTGCTGCTGCTGGTCGGCTCGGCGCGGGCCGGGGCGCTCGCCGCCCGGATCGGCCCCCGGCTGCCGCTCACCGTCGGCCCGGTGGTCGCCGCGGCCGGCCTGCTGCTGCTGCGCCGGGTCGGGCCGGGGGCGTCGTACTGGGTGGACGTGCTGCCCGGGGTGCTCCTGTTCGGTGCGGGGCTCACCCTGGTGGTCGCCCCGCTGACCGCGTCCGTGCTGGCCGCGGTGGCGGATCGGTTCGCCGGGGTGGCGAGCGGCTTCAACAACGCCGCCGCCCGGGCCGGCGGCCTGCTCGCGGTGGCCGCGCTGCCGCTGCTGGTCGGCCTCTCCGGCAGCGGCTACGAGCAGAAGACCGCGCTGGCCGCGGCGTTCCGTGGGGCGCTGCTCTGGTGCGCCGGCCTGCTGCTGGTCGGGGCGGTGCTGGCCGGGCTGCTGATCCACCGCCCCCGCCAGCCGCAAGCCCGGCGTTGAGGAAGAGCCCCCTGCCACGCGCGAGGCGTTGACAGGGGGCTTTCCTTCCGTCAGGCGCGGGCGCGGTTGACCGCGCTGGTGACCGCCTTGATCGAGGCGGTCACGATGTTGGCGTCCACCCCGACGCCCCAGACGGTCCGGCCGTCCACTTCGCACTCCACGTACGCGGCGGCCTGCGCGTCCCCGCCGGAGGAGAGCGCGTGCTCGTGGTAGTCGAGCACCCGTACGGCCACGCCCAGCGACTGGAGCGCGTTGACGTACGCGTCGATCGGGCCGTTGCCGACCGCGGTGAGCGGCTGGACCGCGCCGTCGTTGCCGACCCGGGCCTCGATCTCGACCTTGCCCTCGACGGTGCCGATGGCGTAGCCGGCCAGGGTGACGGCCGGGTCGACCTGGTGGTCGACCAGATAGTTGCGGGCGAAGATCTCCCACATGGTGCCCGGCTCGACCTCGCCGCCGTCGTGGTCGGTGACCTGCTGGATCACGCCGGAGAACTCGATCTGGAGGCGGCGCGGCAGGTCGAGCTGGTGCTCGGACTTCATGATGTACGCGACGCCGCCCTTGCCGGACTGCGAGTTGACCCGGATGACCGCCTCGTAGGTGCGGCCCAGGTCCTTCGGGTCGATCGGCAGGTAGGGCACGGCCCAGGTGAACTCGTCGACCGGGACCCCGGCCGCCGCCGCGTCGGTGTGCAGCGCGTCGAAGCCCTTCTTGATCGCGTCCTGGTGGGAGCCGGAGAAGGCGGTGTAGACCAGGTCGCCCGCGTACGGGTGGCGCTCGTGCACCGGCAGCTGGTTGCAGTACTCGACGGCGCGCTTGACCTCGTCGATGTGCGAAAAGTCGATCATCGGGTCGATGCCCTGGGAGAACAGGTTCAGCCCCAGGGTGACCAGGTCGACGTTGCCGGTGCGCTCGCCGTTGCCGAACAGGCAGCCCTCGATCCGGTCGGCACCGGCCAGCAGGCCCAGCTCGGCGGCGGCCACCCCGGTGCCCCGGTCGTTGTGCGGGTGCAGGCTCAGCACCAGGCTGTCCCGGCGGGGCAGGTGCCGGTGCATCCACTCGATCGAGTCGGCGTAGACGTTCGGCATGGCCATCTCGACGGTGGCCGGCAGGTTGACGATCAGCTTCCGGTCGGGAGTGGGGTCGACCACCTCGATGACCTTGGCGCAGACCTCCAGCGCGTACTCCAGCTCGGTGCCCGTGTACGACTCCGGCGAGTACTCGTAGTGGATGTCGGTGTCCGGCGTGTGGATCTCCGCGTACTTCTGGCAGAGCCGCGCGCCCGTCGTGGCGATGTCGGTGATGCCGTCCCGGTCCAGGCCGAAGACCACCCGGCGCTGGAGCGTCGACGTGGAGTTGTAGAAGTGCACGATGGCCCGGCGCGCGCCGCGCAGCGACTCGAAGGTCCGGTCGATCAGGTGCTCCCGGCACTGGGTCAGCACCTGGATGGTGACGTCCTCCGGGATCAGGTCCTGCTCGATCAGCTGCCGGACGAAGTCGAAGTCGCTCTGGCTGGCCGAGGGGAAGCCGACCTCGATCTCCTTGTAGCCCATCTGCACCAGGAGCTGGAACATCCGGCGCTTGCGCTCCGGCGACATCGGGTCGATCAGGGCCTGGTTGCCGTCGCGGAGGTCCACGGCGCACCAGCGGGGCGCGGCCTCGACGCGGCGGGTGGGCCAGGCGCGGTCCGGCAGGTCGAACCGGAACTGCTGGTGGTAGGGCAGGTAACGCTGGAACGGCATCCGGCTGGGGCGCTGCCGGGCGATCGGATCGGTCTCGGCGTCGGTGACAGGTTGAGCCATCTCGGAGTGCTCCCTGGGAACATGTGGCGTCAGCAGATCGGAAGGTGTCGGCGAGATGCCGGGCGACGGTGCCGCGGCGGTGCCGAGAAGAAGTTCGGATGTGCTGGACGGCGCGGTTCAACTCCGCGACGAGGTGCCGGCCGGTCAGGCCTCGTCGCGGCAGCGAAGGAGAAGGTACGCCCGCCACATGACAAGGTCACCCTACGTGGTGAGATCGTCGGTGGGAAGCCAGGTCCGGACTATGGGACCGGTGTCACGGCCTCCTCCGGTGCCACGGCACCCAGGCGCGGCGTCCGCCCGGCCCAGGCCACCGTGGGCACGATCGCCAGCCCGACCAGCGCGAAGACGGCCGCCGTCGGGTACCAGCCCCAGCCGCCGGTGGTCACCCCCAGGGCGGTGAGCCCCGCCGGGGCGATCAGGTACTGCAACTGCGTGCCGAGCCGGAACGCCCCCACGTACGCGCCGCGCTGGGCGGCCGGCGGCAGGGTGGCGGTGAGCCCCCAGGTGCCCGCCGACTCGACCAGCTCGGCGACGATCAGCAGCAGCGCGGCGGCCACCAGCACCACCAGGGTGAGCGTGCCCCGGGTCGCCCCGGAGATCGGCAGGACCAGGCAGAACAGGGCGATCAGCAGGGCGCCCCTGCGGGACGCCCGGGCCGCGCCCGTGGCGGTGTCGGCGCCCCGGCTGGCGCGTACCTGGAGCAGCACGATGAGGACCGTGTTGAGCAGCACCAGCCCGGCGATCACCGTCTTCGGCGCGTCGGTGTGGGTGAGGATCCAGAGCGGCAGCACCGTCAGGTAGAGCGTCTGGTGCGCGGTGAGCAGCCCGGAGAGCAGGGAGACCGCCATGAACGGCCGGTCCCGCAGCACGGCGAACCGGCTCATCGGCTCGGCCGGACGGGCCACCTCGGGCAGCCGGGGCAGCCGCCGCACGAAGAGTGCCGTCACCAGGAAGACCGCCGCGATGAACCAGACCATCCCCCGGTACGCCGCGATCGTGTCCACCGCAAGCACCAGGCCGCTGATCGCCGCACCGAGCCCGAACCCGACGTTCAGCAGCGAGCGCTGGTAGGCCATCGCGGTGACCCGCTCGGCCGAGGGCGGCGCGTTGATCGAGTAGACCTGCACGGCCACGCCCGTCGCGGCGTGCACGGCGGCCAGCGCCACCACCACGGCGAGGAAACCGGCGAAGCCGCCCACGAACGGGTAGGTCGCGAAGAGCGCCGCCTCCAGCACCAGTCCGACCGTCCAGACCAGTTGCGGTCCGTACCGGTCGGTGAGGCCGCCCAGCGGCACGGTGCCCAGCAGCGACACCCCCGCCGCGATGGACAGGCCCAGCCCGACCTGGGCGGCGCTGAGCCCGAGCGCCCGGGTGAAGAAGACGGCGCTGCCGGCCTGGAACAGGCCGTTGCCGATGGCGTAGACCATGGCCTGCACGGCCAGTGCGCGGGTCAGCCCGGCCGGCGGCACGACGTGGTGGACGGCGGTGCGGATGATCTCTCTGGCCCCCATGGCCGGTGAGTGAACCGCGCCCCCCACGTTCCGGTCGAGCCTTTTAGGCTGAGCCGAATCCTGCCTGCGGGGGTACGCGTGTCCGAGTTGCGGTTCACCCTGGCCGACGTCGCGGGAGTGCGGTTCGCCGTCTCGCCGGCCAACGAGACGGTCATGAGCATGTGGGCGCTGGCCGATCCGGCCCGCTACGCCGTGCACCTGCCCTGGATCGACCGGGCCCGGCTGACGCTGCGCCGTCCGGAGGTGGTCGCTCGGGTCCGCCCGCTGGTGGAGCTGACCCGACCGCGCCGCTGGCTGCCCGACTTCCTCACGCCGGCGGCCCGGCCGGGCCTGGAGATGACCGATCAGCTCGCGCAGATCGCCGCGACGCCGCCGGACGTGGTGGTCCAGGACCTGCTGGCGACCACTCCGCGCGGGCCGCTGAGCCCGTTCGGGCAGGCGCTCCTCGCCGACCCCCGCGGGCTGCTGCCGCAAGTCGTCGACGCGATGCGGGTCTGGTACGACGAGGCGATCGCCCCCGACTGGACGCGGATGCGGGCGCTGCTCGACGCCGACGTCGCGTACCGCGCCGCGCAGCTCGCGGAGGGCGGCGCCGGTCGGCTGTTCACGCAGCTCCATTCGAGCCTGCGCTGGTTGGGCGACCGGGTGGTCAGCGACGACCCGTTCGAGCGGGACTTCGACCTCCGCGGGCGCGGGCTGGCGCTGAACCCCAGCATCTTCGCCGACCGGCGGGTGCTGTGGAACCTGCTGGAGGACTCGCTGCCGGCCGGCGCGTACCCGGTCCGGGCGGTGGGCACGCTCTGGGAGACGGTCGAGGCGCCGCCCGGTGACGCCCTGGCCCGGGTGGTCGGCGCGGGCCGGGCCGCGTTGCTGCACCTGCTCGACGCGGCGGCCACCACCACCGACCTGGCCCGGCGCACCGGGATGTCGGGTGGGAACGTGTCGCAGCACCTGGCCGCGCTGCACGCCGCCGGGCTGGTGTCCCGGTCCCGGCAGGGCCGGCACGTCCTCTACCGCAACACCGACGCCGCGACGGTCCTGGTCCGGGCCAGCCGCGGCGGGTGACCCGACCGGTCGGGCGATCAGCCGAGGAGCAGGGCCGCGAGCGGCCGGCGGCGGCGCAGTGCGGTCTCCCGGTCCCGGAGGTCCTCGGGGAGCGCGAACGGGTCCCCGAGCCGGCCGACCGCGGCCACCACCAGGGGCCGGACCTCGACCGCCAGGTCCAGCTCGGTGGCGAGGCAGGCGCGGTCGAAGCGGGTGAGCTGGTGCACGTGCAGGCCGAGCGCGGTGGCCTGCACGGTCAGGTGGGCGACGGCCTGGCCCAGGTCGTAGGCGGCCCGTTCCGGCTCGCCGCCGGTGTGCGCGCCGACGACCAGGGCGGAGGCGTGCCGCACCCAGCGTTGGTCACCCTCGGGCAGGTTGACCAGGATGCGCTTCCACGTCTCGTTTTGCCGGTGGCCGAGCGCGAAGCGCCACGGCTGGGTGTTGCCGGCCGAGGGCGCCCAGCGGGCGGCCTCCAGCAGGGAGGTGGCCTCGTCGCCGGTCAGCTCGGCGGCCGGGTCGAAGGCGCGGGGGCTCCAGCGGAAGGCGAGCAGCGGGGTGAGGTCAGGCATGGGGTGAAGCATCCCTGATGTGCGTTTTGCCCCCGCGATCCGCCCCGGCAGATGTGGCCAAGAGCACCCGTAACGGACATCGGGGTCAGGGCGTTCCCGCGCTCGGGCTGTCGGTCGGCGACGGCGCGTCCCGGCTCACCGGCTCGCCCTCGGTGATCGGCCCGGCCAGCGGCACGGTGGCCGGCGCCGCACCGGGCTCGCCGGCCAGCTTCAGGGTGCCGAAGGCGGCCCGGACCGCGGCCGGCGTGCCGTCCGGCAGGTAGCAGTAGATCCCCACGTCCAGCGGGGCGTTCAGCGAGGCCGAGGTCGACTCGACCGAGTAGCACTCGCCGTTCACCCCGGGCAGCGGGGTGGCCGGCGAGACGGCGAGCGGGGCCCGCCGGTCGGTGAGCACGTCCAGCCAGTCGGTGAACGGGTGCTGCACCCGCGGGTCCAGCTTGCGGGGCACGGCGTCGTCGGCGTCGCCGAGGCGTACGCAGCCGGCCGGCTGCGCCCACCCGGTCGAGGGCAGGGCGCACTGGAAGAGCCCGTCACCGGTGGCGGCGAGCGAGACGTCGACCGTGCCGCCCTGCCCCCAACCGGGCACGTCCACCCGCCAGGTGCCGTCGTTCGCACTGGTCACCGCGACCGTCCGGGTGGTGCCGTCGGCCGGCTCGAAGGTGTACGTGGCGGTGAGGTGCCGGTCCTGGGCGGCGGCGGCCAGCGCGGCGAGCTCGTCCCGGGCCGCGTCCACCTCGGCCGGGACGGGGTCGGCGGTGCTGGTCGGGGCCGGGCTCGGCGGGTCGGCGGTGCAGGCGAGCAGGAGCGCGGGCAGGGTGAGCGCCAGGGCGCCGGTCAGTCGCCGGGCCGCGCGTCGGTGTGCGTGCACCGGGACATTCTGCGGTGCCGGCCGGGCTCCGGGGACCCGCCGACGGGTGTTCCGGCCGGCGTGTCGCGGGGCCGGGCCGGCGCCGGTGAGCCGCCGCACGCCGGGCCGGATGGTGGGATCACCCGATCCGGCGCCGTGCGCCGCCCGATACCCTGGGGAGGTCTGACACGCGCCGCCGGACCGAAGAAACCGGCGGCGCCGGCACGCTCAGGGTCGTCGCTGGGAGGGAGTGCACCGTCGTGGCACTCGTGGTGCAGAAGTACGGCGGGTCCTCCGTCGCCAACGCCGAGCGGATCAAGCGCGTGGCCGAGCGCATCGTGGCCGCCCGCAAGGCCGGCGACGACGTGGTCGTGGTGGTCTCCGCCATGGGAGATACCACCGACGAGCTGCTCGACCTGGCCAACCAGGTCAGCCCGCTGCCGCCCGGCCGCGAGCTGGACATGCTGCTCACCGCCGGGGAGCGGATCTCCATGGCGCTGCTCGCCATGGCCATCCACAACCTGGGCTACGAGGCCCGCTCGTTCACCGGCTCGCAGGCTGGCGTGCTCACCACCTCGGTGCACGGCCGGGCGCGGATCATCGACGTCACCCCGGGCCGCCTCAAGGGCGCGCTGGACGAGGGCGCCGTGGTCATCGTGGCCGGCTTCCAGGGCGTCTCGCAGGACACCAAGGACGTCACCACGCTGGGCCGGGGCGGGTCGGACACCACGGCCGTGGCCCTCGCCGCCGCGCTCGACGCGGACGTCTGCGAGATCTACACCGACGTGGACGGCGTCTTCACCGCCGACCCGCGGATCGTGCCGAACGCCCGGCACATCAAGCACATCACCTACGAGGAGATGCTGGAACTGGCCGCCTGCGGCGCCAAGGTGCTGCACCTGCGCAGCGTCGAGTACGCCCGGCGCGCAGGGTTGCCGATCCACGTCCGTTCGTCATACTCGACCAACACCGGCACGATGGTCACCGGATCGATGGAGGATCTTCCTGTGGAACAGGCACTGATCACCGGGGTCGCCCACGACCGCAGCGAGGCGAAGATCACCATCGTCGGGGTGCCCGACGAGCCGGGTGCCGCCGCGCGGATCTTCGACACCGTGGCCGGCGCCGAGATCAACATCGACATGATCGTGCAGAACGTGTCCACCGAGGGCACTGGCCGCACGGACATCTCCTTCACGCTGCCCAAGACCGACGGCCCGACCGCGATGGCCGCGCTCAGCAAGATCCAGGAGCAGGTCAAGTTCAAGGGCCTGCTCTACGACGACCACGTCGGCAAGGTCTCCCTGATCGGCGCCGGCATGCGCTCGCACCCGGGTGTCGCGGCCGGCTTCTTCGCCGCCCTCGGCGCGGCCGGCGTGAACATCGAGATGATCTCCACCTCGGAGATCCGGGTCTCGGTGGTCTGCCGGGACACCGACCTCGACAAGGCGGTCCGGGCCATCCACGACGCCTTCGAACTGGGCGGTGACACCGAGGCCGTCGTCTACGCCGGCACAGGGCGGTAGCGCGGATGTCGTCGCTGCCCACCCTCGCCGTGGTCGGCGCGACCGGTGCCGTCGGCACGGTGATGTGCCAGATCCTCTCCTCCCGCCGCAACGTGTGGGGCCAGATCCGGTTGCTCGCCTCCGAGCGCTCGGTCGGCCGCCAGATTCAGTGCCGGGGCGAGTTGCTGACCGTCCAGGCGCTCACCGCCGAGGCGTTCGACGGCGTGGACGTGGCGATGTTCGACGTCCCGGACGCGGTCTCGGCCGAGTGGGCGCCGGTCGCGGTCAGCCGCGGCGCGGTCGCGGTGGACAACTCCGGCGCGTTCCGCATGGACCGGGACGTGCCGCTGGTCGTCCCCGAGATCAACCCCGAGCAGGTCCGCAACCGGCCGAAGGGGATCATCGCCAACGCCAACTGCACCACCCTGGCGATGATCGTGGCGATCGCCCCGCTGCACCGCGAGTACGGCCTGCGCGAGCTGGTCCTCGCCTCGTACCAGGCGGTGTCCGGGGCCGGTCAGGCCGGCGTGGACACGCTGCACGCCCAGCTCGGCAAGATCGCCGGGGACCGGGTGCTCGGCTCCCGGCCGGGCGACGTCCGGCAGGCGGTCGGCGACGAGCTGGGCCCGTTCCCCGCGCCGCTGGCGCTCAACGTGGTGCCCTGGGCCGGCTCGCTCGCCGACGGCGGCTGGTCGTCCGAGGAGCTGAAGATGCGCAACGAGTCGCGCAAGATCCTCGGGCTGCCCGACCTCAAGGTCTCCGCGACCTGCGTCCGGGTGCCCGTGGTGACCGGTCACTCGGTCGCGGTGCACGCGGTCTTCGCCACCGAGGTCGACGCCGAGGGCGCCCGCGAGGTGCTGCGCAACGCGCCCGGCGTGATCCTGGTCGACGACCCGGCCGCCGGCGAGTTCCCGATGCCGATCGACGCGGTGGGCACCGACCCGTCCTGGGTCGGCCGGATCCGCCGAGCCGTCGACGACCCGCGCGCCCTCGACCTCTTCGTCACCGGCGACAACCTGCGCAAGGGCGCCGCCCTCAACACCGCCCAGATCGCCGAGCTGCTGGCCAAGGAGCTGACCCGCTGATCCGTCCGGCGTCCGCCCCGCTGCGAGGCGCGGGCGGCCGCGCCGGTCAGGCGGCGGAGAGGTGCACGCCGTCGCGGCCGTGCCGCTTGACGGCGTAGAGGGCCTGGTCGGCGCGGCGCAGGGTCCGCTCCGGGGTCTCGCCGGGCCGCGGAAGGGCGACGCCGACGCTGATCGTCCGGCCGGTGCGGCGGGCGGCCTCGGTGAGCCGCTCGGCGATGCGGACGGCCTCCTCCGGGCGGCTCACCTCGATCACCGCGACGAACTCGTCGCCGCCGGTCCGGTACAGCTCGTCGCCCTGGCGCAGCGCCCCCTCCAGCGCCCGGGCCAGCCCCACCAGCAGCTGGTCGCCGGCCTGGTGGCCGTACGTGTCGTTGACGTCCTTGAAGCCGTCCACGTCGATCGCTAGCAGGGCGGTACGCCCCGGCGTGGCGCTCGCGATCCGCTGCCCGAACGGCCCGGTGTGGCGCAGCCCGGTGAGCGGGTCCGAGCTGGCCTGCTCGCGCAGCCGGGCGAGCGTACGCAGCCGGTCGAGGCAGATCCACGCCTGCCCGGCCAGCAGCTCGATGAGGTTGACCGTGGTCGGGTCCGGGCGCAGCAGCCGCTCGTCGGCGACCAGGAGCACCCCGCCGCCGTCCGGCGGGCCGACCGGCACCGCCACCAGGGTGCGCGCTCCGGCCCGGGTCAGCGGCAGGTAGTCCTCGGTCGGCGGATGCCCCTCCTCGCCCAGCGTGTACGCCGAGCCGTGCCGGTGCGCGCGGGCGATCATCCGGGCGAGCGCCGCCGGGCCGGCCTCGGCCACCTCGGCCCGGATCCGGGCCTCCAGCGCTCCGGGGGTGCCCGTCGGCGTGCCCAGCCGGGGTTCGCGGGGGCCGGGGAGGATCAGCACGGCGGCGGAGAGCGCCGAGACGTCCCGGGCCGCGGCGATCGCGGCGGTCATCAAGTCCCAGTCGGTGGGTGCGGTGGTCATCGCGGCGGCGTGCCGGAGCAGCTTCTCGCTGCGGCTCTCGGCCGGCGGCCCGCCGAGCGCGGTGATCCGGGCGCCGAGCCGGTCGGCCAGCCGCTGCGCGGTCTCCCGCCACCGGTCCGTCTCGACCGGGCCGCTCCACTGGAGGTCCAACACGCCGAGCGGGCGGCCCGCCCGGTCCCGTACCGGCACGCAGATCTCGGCGGTGACGTCGGGGCGTACCGGGAGGTAGTCGGGGTCGGCGGTCACGTCGGGGACGGTGGCGGGCTCGCCGGAGTCGTACACCCGGGCCACGATCGACGGCTCCTGGTTCAGGGGCGACGTGCCGGAGTTGTCGGTCGGGGTCTTCAGCGGCACGGTGGAGAAGACCTGCCAGGCGCCGGTGGCCGCGACGCAGCGGAGCCGGTCGTGGACCTGGAGCAGGATCGAGACGGTCGCCGGGGTGTGCCGGGCCAGCGCCGCGACGGTCCACTGGCACGCCTCCAGCGCGGTCGACGCCATCGGAAGGCGGACCGTGACGTCCCGGACGACTCGCTCGTGATCCACGTCGTTCCTGCTCGGAGGGGGCGGGGCGCGATCAAGGGTACCCAGCGCGGCAGCCGGCGACCTTCGTACACATGTGCTATCCACAGGCTGTGGACGGGACCTGTGGATGCGACAGGGCCGCGCGGTCGGGGGCGGCGACGATAGCGTGAGGGTCCCGGGCTCGTCAGGAGGCGCCGATGCTCATCGCCCAGCTCAGCGACCCGCACGTGACCACCGGCCTGCTCGCCGCCGAGCAGGCGTCCGGCCTGCACCGGGCGCTCGGCCGGGTGCTCGCCCTGCGCCCCCGGCCGGACTGCGTGGTGATCACCGGCGACCTGGTGAGCAACGGCCGACCGGACGAGTACCTCGCGCTGCGCGAGATCATCGGGCGCTTTCCGCTGCCCGTCCACCTCGCACCGGGCAACCACGACGACCGGGAGTCCCTGCTCGACACCTTCGGCGGCACCCCGTACCTGGGTGGCGGCTTCTCGGCCTTCTACCACGTGGACCAGCCGGACGGCACGCTCGTGATGCTCGACTCGCTCGCCCCCGGCGGCGACGCCGGGCGGCTCGGCGACGACCAGCTCGGCTGGCTCGACGGGGTGCTCGCCGGCCGCGCCGAGGTGCCCGCCGTCGTCTGCCTGCACCATCCGCCGGTCGCGGTCGGCGTCCCGGCCATGGACGCCATGGGGCTCACCGACGCCGACGCTCTCGCCGAGGTGATCGGGCGCCATCCCCATGTGGTCCGGGTCGCCGCCGGCCACCTGCACCGGCCGGTCACCAGCGCTTTCGCCGGCACGGTGCTGACCACCGCGCCGAGCACCTGGATGCAGGTCAGCCTGGCCATGACGGACGAGGAGGAGATCGGGTGGGTCGCCGAGCCGACCGCCTTCCTGCTGCACCGGGTGGCCGACGGCGGCTGCGTGACGCACACCGTGCAGGTCAGCCACGCCGCCGGGCGGACCTGCTGGTTCTGACCGGAGTGGAGCGGCTTCTCTGGTACGTCGCGTACGGCTCGAACCTGCACGCGGCGCGCCTCGACCGGTACCTCCGTGGTGGGCGGCCGCCCGGCGGGCTGCGCACGTACCCGGGCTGCCGGGACTGCCGACCACCCCGCCGGACGGTCGCCGGGTCGATCCCCGGCGGCGTCTACTTCGCCGGCGAGTCGCGCGCCTGGACCGGCGGGATGGCGTTCTACGACCCGGAGCTGCCCGGACGAGCGGCCGTGCGGGGCTACCTGGTGACGGTCGAGCAGTTCGCCGACATCGCGGCGCAGGAGATGTACCGGCCGCCCGGGGCGGACCTGGACCTGATCCGGGTGGCGGCGGAGACCGGCCGGGCCACCCTCGGCCCGGGCCGCTACGAGACGCTGCTCCGGGTCGGCACCCGCGACGGCCTGCCGATGCTCACCTTCACGGCCCCGCACCCGGCGTCCGAGGTGGAGTGGGCCTCGCCCGCCCCGGTCTACCTCGGCATGCTCGCCCGCGGGCTGCGTGAGGCGCACGGCTGGGACGTCGCCCGGACCACCGACTACCTGGCGGACCGGCCCGGGGTCGCCGGACACTGGCCCCGCTCCGGGGTTCGCCGACTGGTCGCGGAGACGTGGACGCCGTGATCGGGAGCGCTACCGGGCGGACCGGCAGAACGGGGTCACCGTTCGGTCGGGATCGGCCACCCGGCGGCTGTATTTGCCTGCGCAGAGGTTGTCGGCGCAAGCGTTCCTCGGTGACATTGGCAGCGTCGACGGGCATGCCCGGCCGGCAGTTGTTCGTGGACCAGCAGGCGCCGCACCCTCCTGCTGGTCCACCCTGCGCACGGCGCCGGCTCCCTGGTCCCTGGGGGTCGGCGCCGTGGGCGCCGGACCGGCTCAGCCCAGCAGGGCGTCCCGCAGCGCGGGGGCCAGCACCTCCGGCGGCACCTCGTGGAAGCCACCCGACAGGCTGAGGTGGGTGGCCCGGGGGATCGCCCCGGCGGTCGCCACGGCCGCGTCCCGCAGCCACGGCGGGCTGCCGGTGCTGTCCACCACCACGGTGGGGGCGGCGATCGCCGTGAGCCGGTCGGTGGGCAGGCCGGCGTAGCCGGTGACGGTCGTGTCGTAGGCCAGGGTGTGCGCCAGACCCGCCATCCAGGACCACTCCGGCGCTTCGCGCATCCCGCCGACCGCCTCGGGCGGCACCCCGACCGCGTCGGTCAGGAACAGCGCGACGGCGTCGTCGCGCCGGCCGGCCGACACCAGTTCGCTCAACCGCTCGGCCAGCCCCGGCTTGGGACCCCCGTGCGGGCCGGCCCGGAAGGGCGGCTCGAAGAGCGCCAACCCGGTGACCGGGACCCCCTCGGCCGCCGCGTACGCGGCGAGGATCGCGCCGGAGGAGAGTCCGTAGAGCCGGGCGGCGCCACCCACCCGGTCGATCAGGGCCGCCACGTCCTCGATCTCGCGCTGCACCGCGTACGGCCCGGTGTCACCGCTGTCGCCGCGACCCCGGCGGTCGTAGCCGTACACGGTGAAGTCGGCGGCGAGCGCGGCGGCCAGCGGTCGCGTGGTGCTCCGGTCGTTGAAGGCCCCGCCGACCAGGATGATCGGCGGCCCGTCGCCGGCCGTCTCGTACGCGATGGTGGTGCCGTCGGCGGAGCGCACCGAGTCCACCGTCCAGGTGGTGCCGTTCGTCATGCCTAACTTCCTACTGCAGACCGGCGACAACGGGGAGCCGTGAAGGATTTCACCTGCCCGTCATGTCCGACTCGTCGGGCAGACCGGCACAGGTCGCCGTCCATATTCACCATTCTGTGTGCCGCTCCGGTCGACCTCTCGCCCGGCGGATGAGAAGCTTGCCCCCGGCGGGGCGGTGTCCCCCGACTGCCGCCTTCCGCGATCGACCCCTGTCACGCCACGGATCAGGGTCACCGGGCGAACCATCGTCCGGACACCACGCGCCGGTATCTCACGAGGAGTTCCATGTCCGTCCCCGGGATGCGCCGCCGGGCCGCCGTCGGCCTGGCCGCACTCGCCGCCACCGCGTTCACCGCGGTCGCCGTACACCCCGACCAGGCCGAGGCCCGTCCGAAGCCGATCGACGTCAAGCTGCTCGCCATCAACGACTTCCACGGCAACCTGGAGCCGCCGACCGGTTCCAGCGGCACCATCGACGGTAAGACCGCCGGTGGCGCGGAATACCTGGCCACCCAGCTGGAGATGCTGCGCGGCACCACGAAGAAGGAGCGGGAGCACACCGTCACGGTCGCCGCGGGTGACCTGATCGGCGCCTCCCCGCTGCTCTCCGCCGCGTTCCACGACGAGCCCACCGTCGAGGAGATGAACCTCGCCGGGCTCGAGTTCACCAGCGTCGGCAACCACGAGTTCGACGAGGGCGCCACCGAGCTGCTCCGGATGCAGAACGGCGGCTGCCACCCGGTCGACGGCTGCGCCGACGGCACCCCGTTCAAGGGCGCCGAGTTCCAGTACCTCTCGGCGAACGCCTTCAAGACCGCCACCGGCAAGCCGCTGCTGCCGCCGTACGGCATCAAGAAGATCGACGGCGTCAAGATCGGCTTCATCGGGATGACCCTGGAGGGCACCCCGCAGATCGTCAGCCAGCAGGGCGTCGCCGGGCTGTCCTTCGCCGACGAGGCGGACACCGCCAACAAGTACGCCCGCATCCTGCGCCAGCAGGGCGTGCAGGCCATCGTCGTGCTGCTGCACGAGGGTGGCGTCCAGAACGGCGGCGGCATCAACGACTGCGTCGGGTTCAGCGGCCCCATCGTCGACATCGCGAACCGGATGGACCCGTCCATCGACGTGATCGTCAGCGGGCACACCCACGCCGCCTACAACTGCAACATCAACGGCAAGCTCGTCACCAGCGCCAGCTCCTTCGGCCGCCTGGTCACCGACATCGACCTGAAGATCGACCGGCGGACCAAGGACATCGTCAGCGCCTCGGCGAACAACGTCGTGGTCACCCGGGACGTCCCGAAGGACCCGGCCAGCACCGAGCTGATCAACCGCTACAAGACCGCCCTCGGCCCGGTGGCCGACAAGGTGGTCGGCGAGACCACGAGCGTGCTCACCAAGACCCAGGAGAACCTGTACCAGACCGGGGTCGACGTTAACGGCAAGCCGACGTACCAGACCGGTGAGTCGCCGCTGGGCAACCTGATCGCCGACGCCCAGCTCGCCGCCACCGACAACGAGCAGAACGCGGTCGCCGCGTTCATGAACCCCGGTGGTGTCCGCGCCGACCTCGACGCCGGCCCGGTCACCTACGCCGAGGCGTTCACCGTCCAGCCGTTCGCCAACAACCTGGTGACCCTGGACCTGACCGGCGCCCAGCTCTACTGCATGTTGGAGCAGCAGTTCACCACCGCCAAGGTGCTGTACGCGTCCTCGACCGTGCACTACGTCGTCGACGTCAACGGCACCACCGCGCCGGCCGCGTCGCCGTGCACCGGCACCCGCGTGGTCCGGGGCAGCCTCACCATCAACGGCACCCCGGTGAGCGACACCGCGACCTACCGGGTCACGGTGAACAACTTCCTCGCCGGCGGTGGCGACGGCTTCAGCGTGCTCACCGGTGGCACGAACGCCGTCACCGGCCTGATCGACCTGGACGCCTTCACCGCGTACCTGACCGAGAAGTCGCCAGTCTCCGCGCCGGCGCTGGACCGGATCCAGACCACCGCGGAGGTCCCCGCCGCCTGACGGCCGACCGCATGACGAACGGGCCCCGGAGCGGATGCTCCGGGGCCCGTTCGTGTGCCGCGACAAGCTCAGGCGTGCGCGGGCTCCGGCTCCCGGACCGCGGCGGCGACGCGGCCGTCCTGCGCGGTGGTGAGCAGCCGGCGCAGCGACAGGGCCAGCACCGAGGCGATCAGGCACCCGCCCACCACGACCGCCACCCAGAGCCGGCCGTGCGCCGCGCCGATCAGCGGGCCCGCGGTGACCGGGCCGATGACCCCGCTGATCCCGAAGATCATCGAGCTCATCGCGTTGTAGCGACCGCGCAGCTCGTCGGTGGCGAGCGCGTTGGTCAGCGCCGGCATGACCGGCGACAGCATCGTCTCGCCGAACCCGAAGATCGCCGAGCAGGCCACCACGCCGAGCGCCGCGAGCAGCGCGTTGCCCGTGCCGACCAGTCCGGCCGCGCCGAGGACCAGCCAGGCGGTCGCGAAGACCGCGCCCACCGCGGCGAGCGCGCCGGTCCGGCTCCGCCCCTCCATCCGGCGGATCACCAGCAGCTGGGAGACCACGATCATCACGGTGTTGCCCGCGAGCGCCCACGCCACCACGCGGGGTGACACCTCCACCACCCGCACCGAGTACGCGGCGAAGCCCACCTCGATCTGCGCGTAACCGCAGGTGGTGAGGACCAGGCCGAAGAGGACCAGCCGGCGGAACGGCCGGTCGCGCAGCACGGCGAGATAGCCCCCGGCCCCCGGTGCGGCGTCCGCCGCCCGGTCCTTGACCAGGCGATGGCCGACGTGCGGCAGGGTCAGCAGGATCAGGCCCGGCATCAGGTAGCTCACCGCGTCCAGCACGTAGATGGCCTGGAAGGTGAGCGGCCGGGCGATGTCGACCACCGCGCCGGAGATCAGGCCGCCCACGCCGATGCCCAGGTTGAGCAGCGCAAAGTTCAACCCGAACACCCGCTGCCGCTCACCGTCGCCGGTGAGCGAGGCGAGGATGGTGTTCTGGCCGGACCAGATCGCCGAGCTGCCGACAGCGATCAGCGTCATCACGCCGAACGCCGACGCGGTCGAGTCGACCAGCGCCAGCGAGCCGGTGCCGATCGCCTCGACGGCCAGGCACGGCAGCACCACCCGACGCGCGCCGAACCGGTCGATCAGCGTGCCGCCCAGCGGCGACAGCGCCAACGTCACCGCGCCGAACCAGCCGATCACCAGGCCGGCGCGGGCGTCGCTCAGCCCGCGTACGTCGGTGAGGTAGATGAAGAGGAAGGGCAGGGTGAGGCCGCGCCCGACGGCCGACAGCAGGGTGCCGAGCATGATCCGGCGGGCTTCGGGACGGGCGGGCAGGGCGCGGCGCAGCATGCCTGGATTCTGTTGCCGGGGTACGACAGGCGGCGAACGGTTTTCGGGTGGCCCACCTCACCCCGCTGCTCACGGGGTGAGGTGGGTCTCAGCCGATCGGCGTCGGTGTCGGCAACGCCGACCCGTCGACCGTGGCGGCCGGCGGTGACCCTTCGGTTGCGACGGCCGACGGTGATTCCACTGCCGCCGCGGTCGCCTCCGGAGTCGTACCGGACGGGGTGACTCCCGGCGAGGTGGAGGCGGAGTCCGCGGGCGACGGGGTCCCGGCGGCCGCCGGCGCGGTGGGGCCGGCGGGCGCCGACGGCGCGACGGACGGCGTGTCGGTGGGGCTAGGGGTCAGGCCGGCGGCGGGCATCGGCGTCGCCGCGGTCGGGGAGGGCGTGCCGCCGGTCGTCGCCGCGACGGCCGGGTCCTGCCCGACGATCGCCACGATCTGCGCCTTGAACCCCTCCAGGCGGGCCTGGATCTCCTGGGGACCGAGCCCCCGGATGTGCCGGCCGAACCGCTCGATCTCCCGCCACAGCGCGGTGATGCGGTCCTTCGTGTCGTCGCTCAGCCCCTTGGGCAGGGTGAACACGAGTTGCGAGGCCACCGCGTACGTCTGGCAGTCCCGGCAGGAGTAGTTCACGGCCGCCGACACGTTCTCCGGCACGATCACGTCGGCGGGCCCGACGACGAGCACCACCTGAAACGAGACCGCCACCGTGCGGCAGTCCCGGCAGCTCGCCAGGGCGTAGGCCTCGTTGCGGTTGTCGACGTCGCCCTCGTCCCCGTCGGCCCACACGAGGGCGAACGCCACGTCGTAGACGGTGGAGCCGTCCCGGGTGTTGACCGCCAGGGCCTGGTTGTCTCCCGGGCCCGGCGCCTCCGGCGGGTTGAACGGGAAGACCCAGGTCGATCGCGGGTGGGCCCCGGCCGGCGAGGCGGGCTCCCGGGGCACTAGGACGAGCGCCAGCCGCTGCTCGCCCGGGGTGGGTGGCGTGGTGGCGCCGGGCCAGACGGTGGTCACCGTTCGCCGCTCCCCGACCCGGAGCGGCGGCTCGACCGCCGGCACGGCGGAATGCCGCTGCCCGGCGGGCAGCACGTCGGCGACGGTGCCGCGCTCGTGCTCCTGCACCGGCCGGTACGTCGCCGGGTCCGGCCACCAGGCCCAGACCAGGGCCGCCACCAGCGCGCCGCCGGCCACCACGGCGCCGACGCGGTGCAGCCGCCGGCCCGCCGTGGCCCGCCAGACCGAGCGGACCGTCCGCCGCACCAGCCGGATCAGGAGGTACGCCGTGCCGAGCAGGGGCAGGCAGATGGCGAGCACGGACAGCAGCCGGACGCCGATACTGGGGACGTCCCCGTCCACCCAGTTCGCGACCAGGAGCACCGACTGGCGCCGCAGGCCCTGCCAGGCGGTCGCCACGACCCGGGGCAGGGCCGTCACCATCAGCACCAGCGTGATCAGGAGCAGGGGCACCACGATCAGCACCCACAGGGTCACCACGACCCGGGCCCACGGCTTCAGCACCTTGGACTCCGGGCGGTTCCACCGGGTCGGAAGCAGGCCGAGCAGCGTCGGCTTGATGCGGGCGTAGAGGTCCGGCACCCCGGTCAGGTCCGCCAGGATGTGATAGCCGTCGAAGCGGACGAACGGCGCCAGTTGCCGGAGCATCTGCAGCACCTGGGCCACGATGACGAGCAGCAGCGCGTCCCACCGGGTGATCGCCCAGGTGGCGAAGATCGCCACCGCGACGATCGCGTTGAAGTACAGGCCGCCGAGGTCGACGCGGATCCGGCCCGCCCGTCCCAGGCGGTAGCTGTCGTCGACGTTGGTGTAGAAGGCGGGCCAGACCAGGTACAGGCCCACACCCATGGTGCCGGGGGTGGCGCCGCCGTACCGGCAGGCCGCGGCATGCCCGAACTCGTGGAAGCCGGCCGAGACGATGGTGATGGCGAAGACCAGCAGCAGCAGACCCGGCCTGTCGAACACCTGGTGGGTGGCGGAGGCGAGCCCCTTCTCGAACAGCACCCATCCGGTGGACAGCAGGAAGGCGACCAGGACGAGGGCGACGACCAGGGGTCGGAACAGGACCGCGAACGGCCGGGTGATCCGTCGGGTCACCCGGGGGTTGGAGACCACGAGCCGGAACCGCAGCGCCAGCAGGGGATTGGCCTTGCGTGCCGTCGGGGCGGAGCCGTCGGTTCGCCGGATGAGCCCGAGCGGGCGCAGCTTCTGCTCGGTCAGCATCCGGACGTTGTCCGCGGTGACCAGACGGTCGATCCTCCCGCTGACCAGCGCCGCGATCTCCGGGTAGCCGCGCCGGCCGTCCATCGCCTCGAGAACGAGGTACAGCAGCCGGGTGAGCTGGCAGGTCTGGCCGTCGGCCCGCCGTACCAGCCCGGGTGGCTGGCGGTACCCGGAGCCCGGCAGTTCGCCCAGCAGTTCCAGTCCTGGCGCGTGGGCGGGCACGACCTCCCGCGGGCCGGAGCCGGTGGCCTCGGCGGTGTCCGGGTCCGGTCGGGGACCCCCCGCAGGGCGGAGCACCGTGCTGACGGCGCCCCGCCCTTGCGGGGTGATCGGGCCGGACGGCGAGATGACACTCATCGCGCTACTGGGTGATCTCGGCCTGCTGGTCGGCCGTGGCGCGAGCCGTCACGTCGTCGAGATGCTGGGTGATGATCGCGTCCTGCTGGGAGATGGCGGTGGCGCTGGAGTCCACCGACGCGACGTTCGCGGAGACGGCGGCGTCGATCGGGGCCGCGACGTTGGCGTTGGCGGCGACCGCGCCGGCGACCGGCGCGGCGAGGTCGGCGTCGAGGGCCACGTTGACGTCGACGTTCAGCAGGTCGCCGTCGAGCATCGACGCCGGGTCGGTCGGGACGGTGACATCCCCGTCGTTCGTGTCACCGGCGCCGGGTTCGGTGGTGCCCGGGTCCGTGGGGCCCGCGTCGGTCGTGCCGTCGTCGATCACGTCGTTGGACTGGTCGATCGCGCTGTCCTGGGGAGCGGTGGCGATCGCGTGGCCGGAGATGGTCTGGTCGATGAGGACGCCCTGGTCGGACAGGGCGGCCGCGGTCGAGCCCGTGGAGAGGATGTTGGCACCCACGGCGGCGTCGATCGGGGCGGCGACATTGGCGTTGGCGGCCACCGCGAGGTCGATCGGCGCCGCGAGATCCAGCCCGAGGTCGAGGTCCACGTTGAGGTCGAGGAGAGAAATCACCTCCTTGGTGGGCAGTGCGGTCGCCGCCTCCGCGGCCAACTCGTCCAGGGACAGCGGTGTGAGTTCCGGTGTGCTCACGGTCAGCTCCATTCCGGTACGCGCGTCGCGTGCCACGGTCTCTCATGACGTACGACCGAGTGCATCCGGCATCTCGGGCGCCGCGTGCCGCTCGATCAACGGTGCGGATCTCGGTGCCCCGGATATTCGAGCTCGAAACCTTCCAGCGGGCCCGGGCCGGGCGCCGCCGGTGCGGCTGACCGGCGACCTGTCGGTGCGGTCTGCCATGCTGGCCCGGTGACCACGACCTGGCGCCACCTCCCCGCATCCGCCCGGGAGATCGCCGAGGCTGCCACGGAGGCCGTGACCGCCGCCGCCGAGCGCGACGGTGCGGCGTACGAGCCGGCGGTCGAGCGGCTCGCCGCCGCGGACCGGGCCGGGCTGGTGCTCGGCGGCGTGGTCCGGTTGCTGCTGGAGGAGAGCCACGCGGACGGGCTGGACGGCGACGACATCCGTCAGGTGCTGGAGCGGTGCGTCCGGTCCACCGCGGCATGGCGGCCCGACGTCGACCCGCACGTGCTGCTGGTGCTGCTGGCGAGCGCGCTCGGCGTCTACGACCCGGGCGACGACGACGCACCGCCGGATGCGGCCGCGATCGCCCGGCACGCCCCGCTGCTCGTCGCCGACCTGCTGGCGGCCACCGGGCGGCCCCTGGCCGACTACCTGTCGGCCGCGTTCGCCGAGGTCGCCCGCACCGAACTGCACGACTGACCGCCGTCCGTGACGGTCACGGGCTGGCGGCGAGGAAGACGAACGCGGCGAGCAGCACCAGGTGCACCCCGCCCTGGAGCACGGTCGCGCGGCCCGGCACCACGGTGAGCACGCCGGTCACCGCGGTCAGCGCGAGCAGCGTCAGCTGGGTGCCGCCCAGGCCCAGCAGCAGCGGGCCGTCCAGCCAGATCGAGGCCAGCGCTATGGCCGGGATGGTCAGGCCGATGCTGGCCATGGCCGAGCCGAGCGCCAGGTTGAGGCTGATCTGCACCCGGTCCCGGCGGGCCGCCCGGGCGGCGGCGAGGGTCTCCGGCAGCAGCACCAGCAGGGCGATGACCACGCCGACGAACGCCTGCGGCAGGTTCGCCGCCTCGACGCCCGCCTCGATCGCCGGGGAGATGGTCTTCGCGTCCCCGACCACCGCGACCAGAGCCACCACCAGCAGCGCCAGGCTGACCAGCGCCGTGCGGGTGGACGGCGGGTCGGCGTGCCCGTCGCCGTCGGCGTCCTCGGGCATGATGCTGCCCTCCTGCGTCACCGGCAGGAAGTAGTCGCGGTGCCGGCCGGTCTGCACCATCACGAACAGGCCGTACAGGGCGAGCGAGGCGACCGCCGCGAAGGCCAGTTGCGCGGGGGAGAACTCCGGGCCGGGCCGGCTCGTGGTGAAGGTAGGCACCACCATGCTGAGGGTGGCGAGCGTGGCCACGGTGGCCAGTGCCCCGCCGGTGCCCTCCGGGTTGAACACCGCGATCCGCCGGCGCAGCGCGCCGAGCAGCAGCGACAGGCCGAGGATCCCGTTGCAGGTGATCATCACGGCGGCGAAGACGGTGTCCCGGGCCAGCGCCTGCGTCTTGTCGCCGCCGCTGATCATCAGCGTGACGATCAGACCGACCTCGATCACGGTGACCGCCACCGCGAGCACCAGCGAGCCCAACGGCTCGCCCACCTTGTGCGCCACCACCTCGGCGTGGTGCACGGCGGCGAGCACCGCCCCGGCGAGCAGCGCGGCCACCACCACGATCAGCGGGCCGGGCAGGTCCCGGCCCCAGGTGGCCGCGAGCACCAGAACCGCGATCAGGGGCAGGAGGGTGGTCCAATCGGTCAGGCGGGATCGGATCATGGCGGCCATGACATCAACCTTGCCAGGAAGATTGATCAACCGCCCGTGACCGGAAGCCGGTAACCCCGGTCGGCCAGGTTCCGTGCCAGGCGCCCGGGTGAGCCGCGCCACAACTCGGTGGTGGGTCCGCGAAAGCGAAGAGGCCGCACCCGGTGGAACCGGATGCGGCCGCTTACCTCTGGTCGGGGTGGCCGGATTCGAACCGACGACCTCTTCGTCCCGAACGAAGCGCGCTACCAAGCTGCGCCACACCCCGAGGCGTGCCGACAAATAGTAGCCCACCCGCTCCGATGGTCAAACTCCGTACCCCCGCCCCGGGACGCGGGCCGGTCAGCGGGGAATCAGGGTGAGGATGCTCGCCTCCGGGGGGCAGGCGAAGCGCACCGGCGCGGTGGGATGGGTGCCCAGGCCCGCCGAGACGTGCAGCCAGGAGTCGGAGCCGGGCCAGCGGTGCAGCCCGCGCGCCATCGACCGGGGCAGCCCGCAGTTGGTGACCAGCGCGCCGTAGCCGGGCACGCAGACCTGTCCACCGTGGGTGTGCCCGGCGAGCAGGAGCCCGAAGCCGTCGGCGGCCATCCGGTCCAGCACGGCCGGCTCCGGGGAGTGGGCCAGGGCGATGGAGAGCGCCCCGCCCGCGCTGACCGGCCCAGCCACGGCCGACCAGTCGTCCCGCTCGATGTGCGGGTCGTCCACGCCGGCCAGCTCGATCTCCCGGCCCCCGGCCTTGAGGGTGGTCCGCGCGTTGTTGAGGTCCACCCAGCCGGCGCCGGTGAAGACGTCGCGCAGCTCCTCGTACGGCAGCGGCACGCCCTCGGTGTACTCCCGGTCCGGCAGGAAGTAGGTGAACGGGTTCTTCAGGACCGGCCCGGTGTAGTCGTTGGAGCCGAAGACGAAGGCGCCGGGCAGGTCGAGCAGCGGTTGCAGGGCGCGCAGCACGCCCGGCACCGCGTCCGGGTGGGCCATGTTGTCCCCGGTGACCACCACCAGATCGGGGTCGAGGGCGGCCAGCGAGGCCACCCAGTCCTGCTTGCGCCGCTGGTCGGGCATCATGTGCAGGTCCGACAGGTGCAGTACGCGCAGCGGCTCGGCGTCGGTGGGGAGCACCGGTACGTCGTACCGCCGCAGGGTGAACATGTTGCGCTCGATGAGCGACGCGTACGCCAGGGTGGCCGCCCCGGCGGCGACGGTTCCGGCCGCGAGCCGGAATAGTGTGCGCTTTCGCATGGCGTTCAGGGTAGTTTGACCGTCCATGAGCACGCTGAAGGACCGCCTCACCGCCGACATGCGCGCCGCCCTCAAGGCGCGCGATGCGCTGACCACCTCCACGCTGCGGATGGCCCTCGCGGCCGTCGGCACCGCCGAGGTCGCCGGCAGGGAAAAGCGCGAGCTGAGCGACGACGAGGTGCTCGCGGTGCTGACCAAGGAGGCGAAGAAGCGCCGCGAGGCGGCCACCGCCTTCGCCGACGCGGGTCGCGCGGAGCAGGCCGGCAAGGAGACCGCCGAGGGTGAGGTGCTGGAGCGCTACCTGCCGAAGCAGCTCTCCGACGACGAGCTGGCCGAGCTGGTCTCGGGCGCGCTCGCCGCGGGCGGCTTCACCGGTAAGGCGCAGATGGGCCCGGCCATGAAGGCGGCCCAGGCCGCGGTGGCGGGCCGGGCCGAGGGCGGCCGGGTCGCCGCCGAGGTACGCCGCCAGCTCGGTCTCTGACCGCATCCGACGACGAAGCGGGCGGGCACCCCGGTGGGGTGCCCGCCCGCTGGCGTTGCTCGGGTCAGCCGCGCGGTCGGCCCGGGCGGCCCTGGTTGGGCGGCGGTGGGACCGCCGGCCCGCCGGGACCGGTGCCGGTGCCGGGCTTTGGCTGGCCGCCACCGGCGCTGACCTCAATCATCACCACGCCGCCCTTGATGGTGCGCCCGTCCGGGCTGGTGCCGGCCGCGGTGCCCACCGGGCACTCCGACGGGACCTTGCCGTCGGAGACCACCGGTTCGAAGCCGGCGCCGCGCAGCCGCGACTTGGCGGTGTCGACGGACTCGCACTTCACCCCGGGAATGGAGCGCTGGTCGCCCTCGATGATCTTCCCGCTCGGCGAGGTGAAGTTGATCCGCTCCTTGCCCTTCATGGCGTCCCGCAACGTCTGGTAGACCGCCGGGTTGATGCCCCACGGCACCTCGTTGTGCCTCATCCGCTGGTTGGTCTGCGGCCAGTCCGGGTCGGCCTCGATGCCGGCCACCGCGTACTGCTTCGTCATGGCGACCAGAGCGGAGGTCTTGTCCCCGTCGGTGGTGCCGGACTTGCCGGCCACCGGCGCGTTGACGACCCCGCGGACGTTACCCGCGGTGCCGTTCTTGCACTTCGAGGTCGACGAGTGGTCACCCACCGGGCAGCGCGCCGCGTCCACGGCGGCCCGGGCCACCTCGGTGCTGATCCGCTGTTCGCAGTGCGGGTTGGCGATGTCGAGCTTGTCGCCGTCCGGGCCGCGGATCTCCTGCACCGGGATCGGCTCGCAGTATTTCCCGTCGGCGGCCAGCGTGGCGTACGCGTTGGCCAGTTCCAGCGGGGTGGTCTGCGAGACGCCCAGGGTGAACGCGCCCCACTGGTGCGCGGCGTCCTTGGTGGCGGCGAACTTGGCGTCGTTGGACGCCCGGAAGGTGATGCCGAGCTTCTGCGCGGCCTTCACCACATTCTCCGCGCCGACGCGCTGCTGGAGCTCGACGAAGAAGGTGTTGACCGAAGCGCCGAACGCGCTCCACATGTTGTGCACGCCGGCCATCGACTTCGAGGCGTTCTGCGGGCAGTAGAAGTGGGTGCCCTTGCAGGCGGCCGGGTTGCCCGAGTCGATGATGTATTCCGACTTGAACTGCTCCTGCGCGTTGATGGTGTAGCTGAGCGGGTAGCCCTTCTCCAGGGCCGCCACCAGCGTGAAGATCTTGAAGGTCGAGCCGGCCTGGTAGCCGGTGATGCCGCCGCCGCCGCTGATCAGCGGGTTGACCGTGTTCGGGCGGTTGCCCCGGATCTTCTTCTTGGCCTTCTTAGGGTCGCTAGAGATCTTGTTCTGCGGATGGTCCGGGTCGTCGAGCTTGAAGTTCCGGTTGACCGCGATGGCGCGGACCCGGCCGCTTCCCGGCTCGACGACGGCCACCATCCGGGCCGCCGTCTTGTCCTCGCTCAGCTGGTTGCGGACCGCCTTGTCGGCGCCCTTCTGCGCCTGCACGTCGAGCGTGGTGGTGATGGTGTAGCCACCGCTCTTCAGCCGCCGCTCCCGGTCGTAGGAGGTGGAGCCGAAGGTCTCCTGCTGCATCCACCAGCGGTAGAAGTAGTCACAGAAGAAGCCCCAGGAGCGGGTGTTGGTGGCGACGCAGCCGTTCGGGGTGCGCTTGTTTCTCACCTGGAGCTTGATCTTCTTGGCCTGGTCGGCCTGCTCCTGGGTGATGGCACCGGTCAGCACCATGTTGTCGATGACGTAGTCGCGCCGGCCGACCGCCTCCGGGTAACCGGCCTTGGTGGTGGGGTCGAACGCGGTCGGCGCCTTCACCATGCCGGCGAGCATCGCCGACTCCTGGATGTCGAGCTTGCTCGGCACCTTGCCGAAGTAGACCTGGCTGGCGGCGTAGATGCCGTACGCGCCGTTGCCGAAGGCGGCGATGTTCAGGTAGCGCTCCAGGATCTCGTCCTTGGAGAGCTCCTTGTCGATCTGGAGCGCGTAGCGCATCTCGCGCAGCTTGCGGGCGCTGGTGTCCTCGGTCGCGGCGACCACGTCGGCCGGGTGGGTGGCCGAGTAGGAGATGGCCAGCCGGACGTACTGCATGGTGAGCGTCGACGCGCCCTGCCGCTGGGCCCCGGCCTGGTTGTTGACGAACGCCCGGGCCACGCCGTTGAGGTCCACGCCGTTGTGCTTGTAGAAGTCGTGGTCCTCGGCCGCGATGATGGCCTTCTGCATGACCGGGGCGATGTCCTTGAGCTTCACATCGCGCCGGTTCTCGTCGTACATCGTGGCCAGCGGGGTCTTGCCGTCGGCGGCCAGCAGGTAGGTGATCTGCGGCGACCGGGCCACCGTCAGTTCGGTGGGGAGCGCGCCGAATGTCTCCGCACCGGCCTTCGCGGCAAGTCCGGACATCGCCACCGCGGGGAAGGCCGCCGCAGCGACCACCACGCCGGCCAACAGGCCACAGATGAGTAGCGATGCGGCGTTGGTCAGCACGTTGTGGTCACGTTTCCGCATCCAGGTCACCTCGACAGGGTACGCGAGTAGGGAACGAGGGGCGCGTGGGGAAGTTTCCCCATTTCCTGCGCGCGCTGGCCTCGTTGTGCTAAACGCACGAACCCCGGTGCGTGGTTGCGTGAAACCTGGCAGAAGTCTCCTCCGAACGGAGGAGTGGCGCAGCGTTTCCACCTACTCGGGCGGGGTAGACGGCGGACGAAAGCCCGGGAAGCCGGGAGTGTCCGGAATGATGGATTTCGCCGACAACGTTGCGTAATCAGGCGACTACACAGCATGATGGTGGCGGCGACAGCAGCCACACGTCGTCCGCGCCGCCCTGGGGAGGCCGGCCCGGACGACCGGGGGGATTCGACGGCTGGTCGCGCGAAGTCGGTAGGCACAGCAAGGGGGGACGTGTACAGATGGGCATGATCACTGACTGGCCGTCACTGGCGGCGTGTCAGAACGGGGACCCGGACGCGTTGTTCGTACAGGGCGCCGAACAGAACGTGGCGAAGAGGATCTGCCGGAGCTGCCCAGTTCGGTACGAGTGCCTGGCCGACGCGCTCGACAACCGGATCGAGTTCGGAGTGTGGGGTGGCATGACCGAACGCGAACGCCGGGCGTTGCTGCGGCGTCATCCGCAGGTCACCAGCTGGCGCAAGATGTTCGAGGCGGCCATGAAGAAGAACGCCAAGGAGAAGGCCGGTCGGGACAAGATCCTCGTGACCACGGCCAACTGACCGACGCGCCGGTCGGTCGCGCCGCTCAGCGCCGGCTGATCGCCTCGCCGATCGTCCGCAGCCCGTCGACGTCGTGCACGTCGGCGGGCTGCGCCGTCACCGACACCGCCGGCACCGCCGGGAACGCCTCGGTGAACCGGGCCGCCACCCGCTCCTCCCGTGCCGCCTGCTCGGTGAGCGCGGCGTGTGCCCGCAGCACCTCGGCGGTGCGCTCGTGCCCGCCCGCATCCGCCAGCCGCTCCGCCGCGGCCAGACTGTCCCCCGCGGACAGGTCCGGCGCCGCCGGCCGGTGCACCCGGTTGACCACCAGGCCGGCGAGCGGCATCCGCTCGGCGCCCAGCCGGCCGGCGAAATAGGCGGCCTCTCGGACCGCGTCCGGCTCCGGCGCCGCGACCAGCAGGAACGCCGTCTCCCGGGCCTGAAGGATGCGGTACGTCTGCTCGGCCCGCTGCCGGAACCCGCCGAACATCGAGTCCAGCGCGGCGACGAAGCCGGACAGGTCGGTGAGCAGTTGCGCGCCGATCACCTTCTGCACCACCTTCGAGAACATCCCGAAGCTCGCCGT
The DNA here is from genome assembly GCF_042872345.1 of Micromonospora sp. NPDC005299. Lineage (NCBI taxonomy): Bacteria > Bacillati > Actinomycetota > Actinomycetes > Micromonosporales > Micromonosporaceae > Micromonospora > Micromonospora sp. NPDC005299. Next base: position 1,034,178 of record NZ_JBIAKG010000001.1, on the reverse strand, counting down.
CACCAGGCTGAACATGCTCCGCCCGCCGCTGCGGGCCGGTGCGAGCAGCAGCCGGAGCATCCGCCCGTCGAGGAAGCGGGAGAGCCGGGCGGGCGCGTCCAGGAAGTCGAGCGCCGAGCGGGACGGCGGGGTGTCCACCACGATGAGGTCCCACTCGCCCCGGGCGTGCAGCTGACCCAGCTTCTCCATCGCCATGTATTCCTGCGTGCCGGCGAAGGTGGAGCTCATGGCCTGGTAAAAGGGGTTGGCGAAGATCTCCGCCGCCTTCGCCGGGTCGGTGTGCTGGAGCACCACGTCGTCGAAGGTGCGCTTCATGTCCAGCATCATGGCGTGCAACTGGCCGCCGCTGGACTCGACGTCGATGCCCTTGACCTGGCGCGGGGTGTTGTCCAGCTCGGTCAGGCCGAGCGACTGGGCCAGCCGGCGGGCCGGGTCGATGGTGAGCACCACCGTCCGCCGGCCGTGCCGCTCGGCCGCCCGCAGCGCCAGCGCCGCCGCGGTGGTCGTCTTGCCCACTCCGCCCGCCCCGCAGCAGACCACGATCCGTACGCCCGGATCGGCGAGGATCTGGTCGACGTCCAGCGGTGGCGCCGCGTCTTCGGAAGGCACCAATCGAGCGTATCGGTCTCGAGGGTCTCTCTGCTCCGTGCCGGCCGCAGGTGTGAGTCAATCCGCCCGGACGAGCGTCTCGGCGAGCGTCTCCAGCCCCGCCCGGTCGACCCCGCCGGGCAGCAGCGGCAGCTCGGTCAGGGGCAGGCCCAGCTCCACCAGCTCGCCGCGGAGCGAGTCCTCCAGCTCCCGGCGTACCTGCTGGTCACGGGCCTCAGAGGCGAGGCCGGCCACGGTGCGGGCGTCGGTCGGCAGGCCGGCGGCGGCCAGGCCGCGCTTCAGCTCGGCGGCGGTCACCGGCCGGTCCGCCGGCACCGGGGGTCGGGCCCCGTTGACGATCACCCGGCCGACCGGGAAGCCGAGCTTGGTCAGCTCGGCGATCGCGTCGACGGTCTCCTGGACCGGCATCTCCTCCAGCAGCGTGACCACGTGCACCGCGGTCATGGGCGAACGGAGCAGCGCCGAGACCCCGTCGCTCTGGGTCTTGATCGGGCCCATCCTGGCCAGCCGGGCGGTCTCCGCGGTCACGTTGAGGAAGCGGCCGATCCGCCCGGTCGGCGGCGCGTCCAGCACCACCGCGTCGTACACCCGGCGCTGCCCACTGGTCCGGGTGGTCGCCTCCTTGACCTTGCCGGTGAGCAGCACGTCCCGCAGGCCCGGGGCGATGGTGGTGGCGAAGTCGATGGCACCCAGCTTGCGCAGCGCGCGGCCGGCCGCGCCGAGCTTGTAGAACATGTCCAGGTACTCGAGGAGCGCCTCCTCGGCGTCGACCGCCAGGGCACGCACCTCGCCGCCGCCCGGCGCGTCGGTCAGGCGCCGCTCCTCGTAGGGCAGCGGGTCGGTGCCGAAGAGCTGGGCGATGCCCTGCCGCCCCTCCACCTCGACCAGCAGGGTGCGCCGGCCGCCGGTGGCCAGCCCGAGGGCCAGCGCCGCCGCCACGCTGGTCTTGCCCGTGCCGCCCTTGCCGGTCACCACGTGCAGGCGGGCCGGCCATCTGCCGGCGGACTCGGCCGGCTGCTCAGTCGCTGCCACCCGTCGAGCCTATCCAGCCGCCGCGGTCAGGCGACCTCGCAGACCCACCAACCCGTCTTCCGCACCACGGTGAAGCGCAGTTCCTGGTCGGCCATCTTCTCGTCGGCCGTGGTCATGGTGACCCTGGTGCTGACCGTGGCCCGGTCACCGGTCTGGTTGTCCACCTTCGGGGTGGTCCAGCGGAACCGCGCGTTCTGGTACTGCCCGGCGTACTTCTGCACCTCGGCGACCTTGGCGGCGATCTTCTCGTCGTCGCGGGACGCCGAGCAGACGAAGGTGGCCGCCGCGCCGGCGTCCCGGTCCTTGTAGACCGCGGTGAGGAAGCCGTCCACCGCGACCGTCGGCTCCTTGGCGCCCTGGCCGTCCTCGGCCTGGCGCAGGGTGAGGAACGCGGCCGTGCCGCCACCGCCGCAGAGCAGGATCGCCGCGACCAGCACGATCGAGGCGATCAGCAGGCCGCGCCGCTTCTTCGGGGCCGCCGGCTGCGGGTACGGCGGGTAGCCGGGCGCCGGCGTGGGCAGGGCGCCGGGGGCCGGCGTGGCGCCGGCGGGCGGCTCCGGGTTGGCGGGACCTCCGGGCGAGCCGGCGGCGCCACCGATGGGCGGTTGGGTCATGTCTTTCCCCCGGGGTGCGGCGCGCCGACGCCGCCCCAGGCGACGGACACGTGATCGAGCGTGGCGGGCGAGCGCGGGCACTCATCCAGACCGGAAGGGTAGCGGTCGGCGGACGGCTTGCCAGCCCCGCGTACGCCGCGCCGGACGTGAGCCCGCCGCCGCCTTTCGGATCGGCAATGTGTCGCATATGTGACTGCAGGTGATCGGGTGTGCGCGTCCCGTTGCCGGGACTCCTCGCAGGTCCTACGTTCGTCGCGACGCGGGGCCGGACCGGGGGCGGGTTCCGAGCCGGATGGTGGTGACTGTGAACAGGTACGAGGCCCGGAGGCAGCGGATGCGCGACGCGGAGAACATTCCCCGAGCCCAGTTTCCCCCCGGTGAACGGGCGGGGCGGCCCGGCGACGCCGAGGGGCCCGGCACGGGAGCGCCGTTCAACGAGCGGTCCTACCGCCCGCCGACCGAGGTGGTCCGCACCCTGGTCCGGCCGGCCGGGCGGGGCCGCGACGAGGAGGAGCCCGGCTACGTCATCCACCTGCCGGTCCGGGTCCCCGACCTGGCGGCGGCCACCGCGCTCGCCGGCACCGTGGCCACCTCGCTGGGGTTCCTCAGTGAGCTGGACGCCGGCGAGACCACCGTCTCCACCGCGGACGACCAGAACAACCGGCACCGGGTCTTCTGCGACCTGCTGCTGCCCGACCGCACCCGGTGCCCGCAGCGGTACGAGCACGAGGGCCCCTGCGGCGAGCCGTCCGGTACGCCCGAGCAGCGTCCCGCGTCCCCGTAACGGCGACGGACCGTAGGCTGTGCCTGACCGAAGTCCATGTCAGGCAAGGGAGCCTTCACCCGATGCAGAAGTGGGAATACGCCACGGTCCCGTTGCTGGTCCACGCGACCAAGCAGATCCTCGACAACTGGGGCGAGGACGGCTGGGAGTTGGTCTCCGTGGTTCCCGGCCCGAACCCGGAGCAGCTCGTCGCCTACCTGAAGCGCCCGAAGGGCTGAGGCCGTGAGCGTGAGGAGTGAGCCGGGTTTGCGAGCCCCGCAGTCGCGAACGAAGGACGGCATGGCATGAGCAACGGACCGCACGCGAAGCTCGCGGAACTCGGCCTGACCCTGCCCGAGGTGACGTCGCCGCTGGCCAGCTACGTGCCGGCCGTCCAGTCCGGGCAGCACGTCTACGTCTCGGGCCAGCTCCCGATCGCCGAGGGCAAGCTGCTCGCCACCGGCAAGGTCGGTAACGGCGTCTCCGCCGACCAGGCGAAGGACCTGGCGCAGCGGTGCGCGCTGAACGCGCTCGCCGCGATCGACTCGCTGGTCGGGCTGGAGAACGTGGTCAAGATCGTGAAGCTGACCGGCTTCGTGGCCAGCGCGCCCGGCTTCACCGGCCAGCCCGGCGTGGTCAACGGCGCCTCCGAGCTGTTCGGCGCCGTCTTCGGCGAGGCCGGCCGGCACGCCCGCAGCGCGGTGGGCGTGGCCGAGCTTCCCCTCGACGCCCCCGTCGAGGTCGAGGTCATCGTCGAGGTCTCCTGACGCTGCATACCCGCGATCTTGCGGTACCGACGGGGCAGACGGCCCGCAAGGGGACATAACCCCTGGCGGTGCCGCAAGATCGCGGGGAGTGGCGGGCGGGGTCGTACGATCGCTGCCATGGGGCCTGTGACCGGAGCCGCAGGGGCGCTCGCGGACGAGCTGCCGGGATGGGTGACGCTGGTGCGTGCCCCGAACCCGGGGCCGATGACGCTCGACGGCACGAACACCTGGGTGCTGCGCGCCCCGGGCGCCGAGCGCGCCGTGGTGGTCGACCCCGGCCCGGCGGACGAGGAGCACCTGGCCGCGCTCGCCGCGCACGGCCCGGTCGGCTTCGTGCTGATCACCCACGGGCACGCCGACCACACCGAGGGCGCGCCGCGGCTGAGTGAGCTGCTCGGCGGGGCGCCGGTGCTCGCCGTCGACCCGGCGCACACCGTGGGCGGCGCGCCGCTGACCCCGGACACCGCGCTCGACGCCGGCCTGGAGATCCGCCTGCTGACCACCCCCGGGCACACCGCCGACTCGGTCTGCTTCCTGGTCGGGCACGGCGACGAGCGGGTCGTCCTCACCGGTGACACCATCCTCGGGCGGGGGACCACCGTGGTCGCCCACCCGGACGGGCACCTCGGCGACTACCTGTCGAGCCTGGAACTGCTCGCCACGTACCGGGGGATCCCGGCGTTGCCGGGCCACGGCCCGGCGCTGGCCGACTGCGGTGTGGCGGCCGAGTTCTACCTGGCCCACCGGCGGGCGCGGCTCGACCAGGTCCGCGCGGCGGTCGCCGCCGGCGCGACCACCGCGCCCGAGGTCGTCGAGCGGGTCTACGCGGACGTCGACCGGTCGCTGTGGTGGGCCGCCGAGTGGTCGGTCCGGGCCCAGTTGGAGTACCTCGGGGTGACCCCCCGGGAATCCGGCGCCGGGGGTACGGGGTTGGAGCAACCGTGACCTGCCCGGTGTGTGGAACCGTCGCCGTACCCGGCGCGCGGTTCTGCCACAACTGCGGAGCCGCCCTGCCGGCCGCCGCCTCGCTGCCCGCCGCCGAGCGGCGGGTGGTCACCGTGCTCTTCGGCGACCTCTCCGACTTCACCTCCTGGTCCGAGGACCTCGACCCGGAACGGGTCGGCGCCGTCACCGACCGGGTGCTGGCCGCCCTGGCGGGCGCGGTCAAGACCTTCGGCGGGCACGTCGACAAGCTCACCGGCGACGGGATCATGGCGGTCTTCGGCGCGCCGGTGGCGCACGAGGACGACGCCGAGCGCGCCGTCCGGGCCGCGCTCTCCATGCAGCGGGCGGTCCGCCGGGTGCTCGACGACGAGCGGGGCGGCGGCGCGCCGCTCGGGCTGCGGGTCGGGCTGAACACCGGTGACGTGATCGCCGGCATCCAGGCCGCGATCGAATACACCGTCATCGGTGACACGGTGAACACCGCCGCCCGGCTCGCCGACGCCGCCGCCGTGGGCGCGGTCTACGCGGGCGGGCGCACCTCCGCCGCCACCCGGCACGTCGCCTCCTGGCGTGCGCTGCGCCCGCTGCGGCTCAAGGGCAAGCGCGAGCCGGTCGAGGCGTACGAGCTGCTCGGCCTGCTGGACGCGCCGGGCACCCGGTCCGGCCTCGGCGACGAGGCGCCCTTTGTGGGCCGGGAGACCGAGATCGGCCGGGTCGCCGGCCGGCTCGCCGAGGTGATCGACCGGGGCGAGCCCCGGGTGCTGCTGATGACCGCCGAGGCGGGGATCGGCAAGTCCCGGTTCGCCGCCGAGGTGGAACGCCTCGCCGCCGGCTACGACGTCGGCGCCGGCCGGTACGCCGCGCACACCGGCGCCCGGGTGCTCTCCGTCCGCTGCGCCGCGTTCGGCGAGCGGCGCCGGCTCGCCCCCCTCGCCGACCTGGTCCGGGCGGCGGTCGGCCTGCCCAACGACGCCGCCACCGCGCTCACCCGGCCCGCCGTCGAGGAGCGGTTGCGCCGGCTCGGGCAGCGCCTCGGCCGGCTCCCCGGCGACCTGCCCCCGCTCGCCGTGGACCAGCTCCTGGCCCTGCTCGGGTACGCCGAACTCCCCGCCGCCACCGAGAACGGCGAGTGGAACGCGGCCTCCCCGCCGCCGGATGCCGAGGCGGTGCCCAACGCGGTCGCCGAGCTGCTCAGCGCGCTCGCCCGGGAGGCCCCGCTGGTGATCGTGGTGGACGACCTGCACGACGCCACCGCCGAGACGATCAAGGCGCTCGCGCTGACCCTCAACCGGCTCAGCGGCCCGGTGCTGGTGCTGCTGCTCGGCCGGCCCGAGCTGGTGCGGACCGCCGGCGCGCTGACCCGCGTCGCGGACGCCGAGGTGCACGGGCTGCCCCCGCTGCGCGGCGCCGACGCCTCCCGGCTGCTCACCAGCTATCTGAGCGGCGGCAAGCTGTCGACGGCCGACGCGGACCGGCTGCTCGCCACCGCCCAGGGCAACCCGTTCTACCTGGCCGAGCTGGTCACCCTGCTGATGGAGCGCGGCGCGCTGACCGCCGGACCGGGGCGGGACGCCAACGTCGGCTGGCGGCTCGCGCCCGGCTCGCTGGGCAGCCGCCTGCTCTCCCGCGACCTGGCCGCCGTGCTCGCCGCGCGCATCGACGCCCTGCCGCCGGACGCCCGCTCGGTGCTGCGGGACGCCGCGGTGGTCGGCGACACCGTCCCCGGCGGCGCGCTGGAGGCGCTGCGCGAGCAGCGCGTCGGGCGGGACGGCCGGCCGGCCGCGGTGGCCGCGGTCGAGCTGGACCGGGCCGTGGAGGAGCTGCTGCAACGCCGCATGCTGCACCGCACCCGCACCGGGTTCGCCTTCGCCACCCCGCTGATGCGGGAGGCCGCGTACGCCGGGGTGAGCAAGGCCGAGCTGGCCGAGCGGCACGCCGCGCTGGCGTCCTGGGCCGCCCCGGAGAGCGCCGACGGCGCCACCGCACCGCCTGGCGGGTTCACCGAGTCCGCCCGGGACGACTTCGTCGCCCAGCACGTCGAGCGGGCCGCGGCGCTCGCCGACGCGGTCAAGCTCCGCCCGGACGCGCCGGCCCGAGCGGTGGCCCCGCTCGGCGTCGCCGCGCTGGGCCGGGCCGCCCGCCGCGCGCTGCGGTCGGGGGAGCCGGCGATGGCCGTCGAGTACGCCGAACGCGCCGCCGAGCTGGCCCGCGAAGGGGTGCCGCTGGCCGACCGGGTGGTGCACGCCCGGGCGCTGCTCCAGATCGGCCGCCCGGCCGACGCGCTCGCTTTCGCCGAGAAGATCGCCGCCAACGCCGGGGACGCGGCGGCCACCCGGACCAGCGCGCTGCTGCTGGCCGGGCAGGCCCACCAGACGCTGGGTGACCCCGCCCGGGCCGAGCGGAGCTGGCAGGAGGCGTTGCAGGTGGCCACCGCCGCCAACCTGCCGACCATGCGCGCCTCGGCGATGCGCCGGCTCGGGATGGCCGACTTCATCGCCGGCCGGCTGGGTCAGGCGAGCAGCCGGCTGGCCGCCTCCTACCAGGTCAGCCTCGCGGCGAAGGACCCGCGTGGGCAGGCCTGGTCGTTGCAGAACCTGGCCTGGGTGACCACCACCCGGGGCGACTTCGCCGGCACCGACGCGGTGCTCGGCCGGGCCGCCCGGCTCTTCGCCGAGCTGAAGGACCCGTACGGGCGGGCCTGGCTGCGCGGCACCACCGCGTTCGCGCGGCTGCTCGCCGGCCGGCTCCGCGAGGCGTGCCGGATGGCGCAGGTGTTCCTGCCGTTCGGGGAGCGGGTCGGCGAGGCGTGGGCGGTGGGCACGCTGCGCGCCGTCGAGGCGTACGCCACCGCCGAGCTGGGTGAGCTGGCCGAGGCGGACCGGGCGGCACGCCGGGCGTACCGGGAGTTCGCCGAGGTCGGCGACGACTGGGGGCAGGGCTTCGCGCTGGTGGTGCGCGGCGTGGTGGCGCGCGGGCTGGGCGAGCCGGAGCACGCCGCCGACCTGCTCACCGACGCCCTCGCGTACGCCGACCGCACCGCGCACCCGCTGCTCACCGGGATGGCCGGGACGCTGCGCGGCTTCGTGGCGCTGGACATGGGCGACGCCGGCACGGCCGAGCGGGAGGCCCGGTCGGTGCTGACCACCGTGGAGCCGCACAACCCGCAGGCCCCCGCCCAGGTGGCGCCCCGGGTGCTGCTCGCCATGGCCCGGCTCGCCGCCGGCGACCCGGCGACCGCCGTGGGGCTGCTCGCCCCGGTCGCCACCACCGCCGCCAACACCCCGTCGCTGCTCTTCTCCCGCCGCCAGACCATGGCCCGGTACGCGTCCGCGCTGCTCGCCTACGGCCAGCGCGAGCAGGCGGTGGACTGGGCGCAGCGGGCGGTGTCCGCTCCCGCCGAGGACGTGCGCAGCCAGGTCATCGCGCGGATGGTGCTGGCCGAGGCGCTCGCCGCCTGCGGCCGCCCGGCCGAGGCGCTGGCCAGCGCCGAGGAGGCGGTGCGGTTGGCGTACGCCACCGAGCAGCGCAGTGAGCGGGCCGTCGCCGACGCGCTCCGCGACCGCCTCGCCGCGCACTGATCCCGACCCCGGTTCTGCCGGTTCCGGGGATGTGCCCGTCGGAGGTGGCGGTTAGCGTGGGGGCGAGGGCCGTCCACGCCGACGGCCAGGGTTGGGGAGGGACGATGAGGCTGCCGCGCTCCGGCGCCGGCTGGACGATCGCGGTGTTCGGGCTTCTGGCGCTGCTGCTCGGCGCGCTGGGGCTGATCTGGCCGGAAACCCAGCTCCGCCTGCTCGGCTTCGAGGTGCCGGCCGAACGCGCCCCGGGCGACTACACCGGCACGTTCCTCACGGCGTCCTCGATGGCCTCGTTCAACATGGGGGTCTACTACCTGCTCGCGGTGGCCACCGAGTGGCGGCCGTTCTACCGGTTCACCGTCTGGTTCCGGCTGGTCACGTTCACCGTCTTCAGCATCGCGGTGCTCTCCGACGTCGCCCCGGACCGGTTCTTCGGGGTCGCCGCCTGGGAGGGCCTGGGCGCGGTCGCGACCGCCGTCGGCCTGTGGTGGGACGCCCGCCGGACGGCCGCCGGGCCGGGCCGGTCGGCCGCGGCGGACGACACCGCTCCGGGCCCGGGCCCGGTTCCGGTGACCGACGCGGTGCACTGAGCGACCCGGACCGTTGGGTATTTTCGAGTCGTGACCGAGACCCCGCCCGGCGCCCTGCGGCTGCCCATCGTGCCCGGTCTGACCGACCTGGAGGTCTTCGCCCGGGGCGGCTACGCCACCGTCTACCGGGCCACCCAGATCTCGGTCGGGCGCGAGGTCGCGGTCAAGGTGGAGAACCGCACGCTGGACAGCGACCGGGACCAGGCGCGCTTCCTGCGCGAGGCGCGGGCGGCCGGCAAGATGTCCTCCCACCCGCACGTGGTGGACCTCTTCGACGTCGGGGTCACCGTCGACCAGCACCCCTACCTGATCATGGAGCTCTGCGACGGCTCGTACGCGGAGCGGATGCGCCGGTGCCCCCTGGGCGCGGTGGAGGCCCGCGATCTCGGCGTGAAGATCGCCGACGCGCTGGCACACTCGCACGCGGCCGGGGTGCTGCACCGGGACGTCAAGCCGGCCAACATCCTCTACTCGCACTTCAACTCGGCGGTGCTGGCCGACTTCGGGCTGGCGGTGCTGGCCGAGGTGCGCGACGCCTCGGTCACCCTGGAGGTGCTCACCCCGGCGTACGCGCCGCCGGAGATGTTCAGCCACAGCCCGCCCAGCCCGGCCGTGGACGTCTACGCGCTCTGCGCCACCCTCTACGCGGTGATGCACGGCCGTCCGCCGCGCTGGCAGTCCGAGCGCAACCCGAGCCTGGTCACCGTGCTGGAGATGTTCCAGCAGCCGATTCCCGGCCTGCCGGGGGTGCCCGAAGAGCTGGTCGACGTGCTGCGGCTGGGCATGGCGAACGACCCGGGCGAGCGGCCCTCCGCCGTCGAGCTGCGCGGCATGCTCGCCGCGCTCCCGCTGGACCCGGGCGGCGCCCCGGTGAGCGGCGCGCCGTATTCGGGGGCTCCGGTCAGCGGCGGCCCGACCACCGGCGGCCATCCGCTGACCCGCGCCGGCCAGCCGAGCCCGCGCCGGCCGGCGGAGGACGCCCACCCGACCGTACCGACCCGCGGCCGGCGCTGGCCGCGGCGCTGGTTCCTCGGCGGGGCGGGGGTGCTCGCGCTCGGCGCCTCGGCCGCGGCGGGCGCCTGGCTGGCCGATGGCGCGCCGGCCGTGGTGTCGCCGACGCCGGTGGCCAGCGGGGCGGTCGAGCCGTCCGGCGCGAGGGTGGCGCCCGGCTGCGCGGCGGGCGACGTCCGCCTGCCGGCGGGTGCCCACTGCGCGTCCGAACTGGAGTGTTACGGCCCGGTACGGCTGCGCCGCGACCGGGCCGAGGCTACCCGGGTGCCCTGCGACGGCCGGCACACCTGGGAGACCTACGCCGAGGGTGACCTGCCGGCCGCGCTGGCCGGTGCGGGCCACGACGCGGTGGTCGCCGACCCGGCCGTCCAGCAGGTCTGCAGCGTCAGCACGTTCCGGCTGGTCAGCGGCGTCCGGCAGGTGACCGGCTGGAACCTGGAGGTGCTGCCGCCGGCCGGGACGGACCTGGACCGCACCTACCGTTGCCTGGCGGGGCGGGGCGTGGACGCGCTGGCCGTGCCGACCCTCATCGGTCGCTGACCCCGTTCGCCGTCCGCTGCTGCCGCACCGCCCGTGGGTCCAGTGCGCCCAGCGTGTCGGCGTCGCCGGGGAAAACGCCGCCGGACGCCCGCAGGTCCCGGACCGCCCGCGGGTCGAGCGCCTCCAACGTGTCGGCGTCGCCCGCGTAGCCGCCGCCCGGCGTGCGGAGCTGCCTGACCGCCCGGGGGTCGATCGCCTCCAGGGTGTCGGCGTCCAATCCGTACGCGGTGGGGACGGGCCACTCGTCGGTCGGGGCGTCGGCGCGGGGAGGGGCCTGCCGGGCGGCCGTCACCGTCACCCCGGCGATCATGCCGAGCAGGACGCAGGCCAGGGCCAGCACCACCGACAGGATGCCGGCCGGGCGCCACACCACCAACGTCACCAGCGCCGCCACCGTCGCCACCGACGCGACGACGGCCTTGACCCGCGCATCGGGCTTCGGGAACGAACTCACCCGACAAGCATGGCCCAGGGCGTCGAGCTGTCAACTGCCGGACCGGTACGGCTCCCCGTCGATGGCGTTCGCGGAGCCGACCATCCTCCATTCGGGAGAGCAGCAAAAGCGTCGATCAAGACAATTTCGTTACATCAATCGGCAATCTGTCGCTTCCGTCCGCGTTTGGCGGGCTACTTCGGCTGGCCTTGATCCCTAAAGTGACGGGTGTCGAGGTCTCCTCGACGGACCCAGTTCCCCACCGGAAGGCAGCCACATGCCACGTGCAATCCGGTCCCTCACCGCAACAGGGATCGCCGGCCTCGTCCTCGCCGGATCGGCGGTCGCGCCCGCCGCGGCCGCGGCCGCGACGCCGCAACCGCCGGCGTACGACCGGACCAGCGCCGCCGAGGCGCGCCGGGTCGACCGCGTGCCCACCCCGAAGCTCGACTGGTACGCCTGCTACGACTACGCCGACTGCGCCACGGTCCGGCTCCCGCTGGACTACGACAACCCGAAGGGCGCCACCACCGAGATCGCGCTGCTCCGGGTCAAGGCCCGCGACCAGCAGCACAAAATCGGCAGCCTGTTCCTCAACCCGGGTGGCCCGGGCGGCTCCGGCACCAGCATCGCGCTCGCCGCACCGTACTTCCTCGGCGACGACCTGCTCGACCGCTTCGACATCGTCGGCGTCGACCCGCGCGGCGTCGCCTCCAGCGACAACGTCAAATGCTTCCCGTCGGTGAAGGACCAGACCCGGGCGTACGCCGGGCTGAACGTCGCCTTCCCGTTCACGAAGGCCGAGGAGAAGGCGTACGTCGCGGCGTCGAAGGCGGTCGGCAAGGGCTGCTCGACCACCGGCAAGCCCCTGACCGGCGCGGCGTCCACCGCCGAGGTGGCCCGCGACATGGACGTGCTGCGCCGCGCGGTCGGCGACAAGAAGCTCAGCTACCTGGGCTTCAGCTACGGCACGGCGCTGGGGCAGTACTACGCCACCATGTTCCCGGACCGGTTCCGCGCCCTGGTGGTCGACGGCGTGCTCAACCCGAACGCCTGGGTCGGCCAGGGCAAGGCCCGCAACCAGCTCCAGGAGACGCGGCTGCGCAGCGCCGACGGCGCGTACCGGGCGCTGCACGAGATCCTGGTCCGGTGCGCCAAAGCCGGCGCGGAGAAGTGCACGCTGGCCTCGGGCGGCGACCCCGTCGTCGCCTACGAGACGGTGGCGCAGCGGCTGCGCAAGAAGCCGCTGGTGGTGGACGACCCGGACGCCGGGCAGTTCACCGTCAGCTACGCCGACTTCGTCGGCGCGACCCTCAGCTACCTCTACGACCCGAGCGGCTGGCAGTACGTCGTGGACCTCACCGGTGAGCTGCTGGTGCTGACCGACCCGACCGCGACCGCGTCCGACCGGGCGGAGGCGCGCACCGCGGTGGCACAGCGGGCCGCCCAGGCCCGCCGGCAGCGGGGATACGACTTCCCGTACGACAACGGGCTGGAGACGTTCCTGACGGTGGACTGCACCGACGCGTACCACCCGAAGAGCGCGGACGCCTGGCCGGCGCTGTCGGCCAAGGAGGACAAGCGGGCGCCGTACTTCGGCCGGGCCTGGGCCTGGGGCACCGCACCCTGCGCCCGCAACACCTGGACCGTGCGGGACGAGGACGCCTTCACCGGCCCGTTCAACCGGACCACCGCCGCCCCGGTGCTGGTGGTCGGCAACTACTGGGACCCGGCGACCAACTACCAGGGCGCGGTCAGCTCGGCCGAGCTGCTGCCGAACAGCCGACTGCTGAGCAGCGACAGCTGGGGGCACACCGCCTACGGCACCTCGGCCTGCGTGACCGGCGCGGTCGACGCGTACCTGCTCCAGGGGACGCTGCCCGCCAAGGGCACGCTCTGCACCGGTGACGCGCAGCCGTTCCAGGACGAGCCGGCGGCCAGTCGGGCGAAGGCCTCGACGAGCGACCTGGCCCGGGCCGGTGAGCCGGGTCGGGGCGAGCCGAAGCGGCTGCCGCCGGTGGTTGCGCCGCTGCCGGCGGTCGGCACGCTGACCGTCCGCTGAGGGACCCCCGGGGTACGGCGGGTGATCGGGCACCCGCCGTACCCCGGGCCCGGACGACGCGGGCGATCGGGACACCGTGGAGCGGGTCCGGCGGGTTAGAGTACGGCCGAACCCCGCTCCCGCCGATCCCGGCCCGAATGCGGGGGCTCTCCGCCGCCGTGATCCGCCCCTTGGCGACCGGCGGTCCTCGACCTCCCGACCAAGAGGATTCCCGACATCCATGTCAAGAAGATGGATCTCTGTCCTGATGTCCGCCGGGCTCGCGCTCGGCGCGCTCGGCATGGCGCAGCCGGTCAGTGCGGCCGACTCCGCTCCTGATGGTGGTGGCCGCGCGAACGCCGGCGTGAAGCCGGGCGCGCGCACGAGCTCAGCGTCCACGACTGCCACCATTCCGGCCGGCTACACAATCCGCGGCATCGACGTCTCCAGCCACGACCACAACCTCGGCCCGATCGACTGGCCGGCCGTGGCGAGCGGTGGCTACAAGTTCGCGTACGTCAAGGCGACCGAGGGGCAGACGTACCGCAACCCCTACTTCGCCGAGGACTACGCGGCGGCCAAGGCCGCCGGGCTGCTCGTCGGCGCTTACCACTTCGCCCGCCCGGACGGGCGTGACCCGGTCACCGAGGCGAACTTCTTCGTCGACAACGCGCAGTTCGCCAAGGACAGCCAGACACTCGTGCCCATGGTGGACATCGAGTGGCCGTACTGGGCCGGTGCGCCGACCTGCTACGGGCTGACCCCGACCGAGATGTCCGGCTGGATCCGGTCCTTCACCGACCAGGTCCGGGCCCGCATCGGCCGGCCGGTGATGATCTACACCAACACCAACTACTGGAACCCGTGCACCGGCAACAACGCGTCCTTCGGCGCCAACCCGCTGGACATCGCCGGCTACACCGCCACCCGCCCGCCCCTGCCGGCCGGCTGGACGACGGAGACCATCTGGCAGTACGCCGCCGGTGACCCCAGCAAGCCGGGCAACTACAGCCAGAACGTGTTCAACGGCGACTACCCGGCCCTCACCCGGCTCACCGGCGCTCCGGCGGCTGCGGCCCCGGTCGCCCTCCGTGCCCGGATCAACAGCCGCTACGTCGTGGCCGAGAGCGCCGGGGCCAAGCCGCTGATCGCCAACCGGACCTCGGTCGGGCTGTGGGAGCAGTTCGACGTGGTCGACGCGGGCGACGGCTTCGTCGCCCTCCGCGCACGCGCCAACGGCCGGTACGTGGTGGCGGAGGGCGGGGGCGGCCAGCCGCTGATCGCCAACCGTACGTCGGTCGGTGCCTGGGAGAAGTTCACCATCATCAACAATCCGGACGGCACCATCAGCCTCCGGGCCAACGCCAACGGCCGGTACGTGGTGGCGGAGAACGCGGGCACCCAGCCGCTCATCGCCAACCGCACGTCGATCGGCCCCTGGGAGAAGTTCGACCGGATCGCCACCTCCTGAGCCGCCGCTGTTGCCCGGCGCCCTGACGAGGGGCGCCGGGCAACAGCGTTTGTCGCCTCAGTAGGACTTGTCCTGGCCGAGTACGTGCTGGGCGACGAAGTTGAGGATCATCTCGCGGCTGACCGGGGCGATCCGGCCGGCCCGGACCGCACCCAGCAGGGTTGCCACGCCGTACTCCGTGGTCATGCCGGCGCCGCCCAGCGCCTGCACGGCGGTGTCCACGGCGAGCGCGGCGGCCTCGCCGGCCGCGTACTTGGCCATGTTGCCGGCAACACCGGCCTCCAGGTCGCGGCCGGCGTCGTAGAGGGTCGCCGCCTTGTGGATCATCAGGCGGGCCAGCTCCACCTGGACCGCCGCGTGGGCGAGCGGGTGGGCGACGCCCTGGTGCGAGCCAATGCTCTTCCCGCCCCACACCGTGCGGGTGGCGGTGTACTCGCTGGCCCGCTCGACGGCGTACCGGCCGGTGCCGGCGCCCATCGCGGCGACCGTGATCCGCTCGGGGTTGAGGCCGGAGAAGAGCGCCGGCAGCCCGGCGTCCAGGGACTCGCCGACCAGCGCGTCGGCGGGCAGCCGGACGTCGTCCAGGTAGAGCAGGAACTGGTTCTCCGGGGACAGGATCTCCATGTCCAGCTTGGACCGCTCCAGCCCGGGGGCGTCGGTCGGCACGATGAACAGCGCCGGCTTCAGCTTCTGTGGAGCTGCGTCCCCTGAGCCGGCACTGCCGTCTCCGACGGCGACCCTGGCCACCACCAGCACGTGCCCCGCCTCGTCGACCCCGGAGATGTAGCACTTGCGGCCGGTCAGCAGCCAGTCGTCGCCGTCGCGGCGGGCCACCGTGCCGAGGCGGTGGAAGTTCGACCCGGCCTCCGGCTCGGTGATCGCGAAGACGATCTTCTGCGAGCCGTCGGCGAGGCCGGGCAGGTGGCGCTTGCGCTGCTCGTCGGTGCCGTGCTTGTTGATGACGGTGGCCGCGATGGCGGGCGAGACCACGAGCAGCAGCAGCGGGCAGCCGGCCGCGGCCAGCTCCTCGCAGACGATGGCCAGCTCGGTGATGCCGCCGCCCCCGCCGCCGTACTCGGTAGGGATGTTGACGCCCAGATAGCCGAGCCGGCCGGCCTCCTGCCACAGCTCGGTGGTGTGCGCACCAGCCTTGGCCTTCTCGACGAAGTAACCGTGGCCGTACTTCCGCCCGAGCGCCCGGACGGCGTCGCGGAGCTGGTCCTGCTCGGGGGTGAGGTCGAAGTTCATCGCGGGTCCTCCTCAAGACTGACCACGGCCAGCACGGCCCCGGTGTCGACCTGGCCGCCCGCCGGCACGGGCAGCTCCGCCACCACGCCGTCGGTCGGCGCGAGCACGGGGTGTTCGAGCTTCATCGCTTCGAGGGTCAGCAGCAGGTCGCCGGCGGCGACCCGCTGGCCGACCTCGACGTGCACCCGGGTGACCGCGCCGGGCAGCGGCGCCAGCAGCGACCCGGCCGCCAGCTCCGCGGTGGGCAGGGGGAAACGGGGCAGCTCGGTGAGGCTCGCCGCCCCGTCCGGGCCGTCCACGAAGACCTCCGAGCCCACCCGGTGTACGCGGAACGCCCGCCGCACCCCGTCGACGTCGAGCACGACGCGGTCCGGGGCGGCCTCGACCACGGTCACGGCCGGGGAGGCAGCGGACCTGGTGCCCTCACCGGCCGGTGACACGGACCAGTCGGCGAGTGCGCCGGTGCGGTCCAGCCGGTACCGGACCTCGATCTCGCCGTCGGGCCCGGCGAGGCGGGTGACCTGCGGGAAGGCCGGCACGTTGCGCCAGCCCGACGGCAGCCCGCCCAGCAGGGGCGCGGACGCCCGACGCCCGGCGGCGCCCGCCAGCGCGGCGGCCAACGCGACCAGGGGGAGCTGGTCGGCGGGGAGCAGCGGGGCGAAGACCTCGGGATGCCGGTCCAGGAAGCCGGTGTCGATGTCCACGGCGCCGAACTCGCGGCTGCGCAGCACCCGGACCAGCAGGTCCCGGTTGGTGGCGACGCCGTGCAGTTCGGCCCGGGCCAGCGCGCCGGCGAGGGCGCGGACCGCCTCGGCCCGGGTGGGCGCCCAGGCGATCAGCTTGGCGAGCATCGAGTCGTAGTGGACGCTGACCGTCGAGCCGTCGGTCACGCCGGAGTCGAGTCGCAGGCCCTTCGTCGGGGTGAACTCGCCGGCCACCCCCGGGATCGCGAGCCGGTGCAGGGTGCCGGTGGCCGGGCGGAAGCCCTGGGCCGGGTCCTCGGCGCAGAGCCGCACCTCGATGGCGTGTCCCTCGGCCGGCGGGGTGGCCGTCAGCGGCAGCGGCTCGCCCTCGGCGACGAGCAGTTGCAGCCGGACGAGATCCAGCCCGGTGGTCAGCTCGGTGACCGGGTGCTCCACCTGGAGGCGGGTGTTCATCTCCAGGAAGTGGACCTGCCCGTCGGGGGCGAGCAGGAATTCCACCGTGCCCGCGCCCACGTAGTCGACCGCCCGGCCGGCGGCCACCGCCGCCTCGTGCAGCCGCTCGCGCACCTCGGCAGGCAGGACGCCCGGCGCCTCCTCGACGATCTTCTGGTGCCGGCGCTGGATCGAGCAGTCGCGCGCCCCGAGGGCCACCACCGTGCCGTGGCTGTCGCCGAAGATCTGCACCTCGACGTGCCGGCCGCGTTCGACGTACCGCTCGATGAAGACCGTGCCGTCGCCGAACGCGGCGGCCGCCTCGCGGCGCGCGCCCGCGACGGCCTCGGCGAGCCCGGCGGCGTCGCGGACCACCCGCATGCCCCGGCCGCCACCGCCCGCGGCCGCCTTGACCAGCACCGGGAAGTCGGTCACCTGGTCGGCCTCGGTCCAGGTCGGCAGCATCGGCACGCCCGCGTCGGCGAGCAGCGCCTTGGCCGCCATCTTGTCGCCCATGGCGGCGATCGCCTTGGCGGGCGGGCCGACCCAGGTGAGCCCCGCGTCGGTGACCGCGGCGGCGAACTCCGCGTTCTCGGCCAGGAACCCGTAACCCGGGTGGACCGCGTCCGCGCCGGCCCGGCGGGCCGCGTCCAGGACCAGGTCGATCCGCAGGTACGTCTCGGCCGGCGTGTTGCCGGGCAACCGGACGGCCTGGTCGGCCTCGGCCACGAAGGGCGCGTCGGCGTCCGCGTCGGAGTGCACGGCGACCGTCTCCACGCCGAGCGCCCGGCAGGTGGCGAAGACCCGGCGGGCGATCTCGCCCCGGTTGGCGACCAACAACCGACTGATCATCAGTTGACCCCTCACATCCGGAAGACGCCGAAGCCGTCGGCGCCCTTCACCGGTCCGTTGTGGATCGCCGACAGGCAGAGCCCGAGGACGGTACGGGTGTCCCGGGGGTCGATCACCCCGTCGTCGTAGAGCCGGCCGGAGAGGAAGAGCGCCCCGGACTGGGACTCGATCTGCTGCTCGACCATCATCCGCATGGCGGCGTCGGAGTCCTCGTCGAACTCGCGGCCCCGGGCGGCGGCGGCCTGCCGGGCGACGATGGAGAGCACCCCGGCGAGCTGCGCCGGCCCCATCACCGCCGACTTGGCGTTCGGCCAGGTGAACAGGAACCGCGGCTCGTACGCCCGGCCGCACATGCCGTAGTTGCCGGCCCCGTACGAGGCGCCGAGGTTGACGGTCAGGTGCGGGACCTTCGAGTTCGACACCGCGTTGATCATCAGGGCGCCGTGCTTGATGATGCCCCGCTGCTCGTACTCGGTGCCGACCATGTAGCCGGTGGTGTTCTGGAGGAAGACGAGCGGGGTGTCGGCCGCGTTGGCGAGCTGGATGAACTGGGCGGCCTTCTGCGCCTCCTCGCTGAACAGCACACCCCGGGCGTTGGCCAGCACACCGACCGGGTAGCCGTGCAGCTCGCCCCAGCCGGTGACCAGCGCCGTGCCGTAGCCGGGCTTGAACTCGTCGAACTCGCTGCCGTCGAGCACCCGGGCCAGCACCTCGCGCGGATCGAACGGCACCTTGAGGTCGGCGCTGGCGATGCCGAGCAGCTCGTCGGGGTCGTACTTGGGTGGCGGGGGGAACGGGTTGCGCGGCGCGGGACCCTGCTTGCGCCAGTTGAGCCGGCGTACGCACTGCCGGGCCAGCCGGATGCCGTCCCGCTCGTCCTCGGCCAGGAAGTCGGCCAGGCCGGACTTCGCGGAGTGCATGACCGCGCCGCCCAGCGACTCGTCGTCGGTGACCTCGCCGGTGGCCATCTTCACCAGCGGCGGCCCGGCCAGGTAGACCTGGGACCGGTCCCGGATCATGATCGTGTAGTCCGACATGCCCGGCACGTACGCGCCACCCGCGGTGGCGTTGCCGAAGACCACGCTGACCGTGGGGATCTTCGCCGCGGAGAGCCGGGTCAGGTCGCGGAACACCAGGCCGCCCGGGATGAAGATCTCGGCCTGGGTGGGCAGGTCCGCACCGGCGCTCTCCACCAGGTTGACCATGGGCAGCCGGTTGGCCAGGGCGATCTCGCCGGCCCGCCGGGTCTTGGCGAGCGCCCAGGGGTTCACCGCGCCGCCGCGTACCGTCGGGTCGTTGGCGACGACCAGGCACTCCACACCCTCGACCACCCCGATGCCGGTGACCGTGCTGGCCCCGACCGGGAAGTCGGTGCCGTACGCGGCCACCGGCGACAGCTCCAGGAACGGGCTGTCCTGGTCGAGCAGCAGCTCGATCCGCTCCCGGGGGAGCAGCTTGCCCCGCTTGTGGTGGCGGGTCACGTACTTCTCGCCGCCACCGGCCCGGGCCTGGTCCAGCGCGGTCTCCAGCTCGGCGAGGCGTTCCAGCAGTGCCTCCCGGTTGGCCCGGTGGGCCGGCGAGGACGGGTCGAGCCCGCTGTCGAGTGTCGTCACAGCGATCCTTCCGTTCGTGACTGCGGGGCTCGCAAACCCGGCTCGCTCCTCGCACTCACAGGCCGATGCCCTTCGCGATGATTTCGTTCATGATCTCGGTGGTGCCGCCGCCGATGCCCAGGATCCGGGCGTCGCGGTAGTGCCGTTCCACCTCGGCGTCGCGCAGGTAGCCGAAGCCGCCGTGCAGTTGCAGCGCCGCGTCGACGACGAAGTCGCAGGCGGCCACCGCGACGTTCTTCGCCATCGCCACCTCGGTCACCACCGGCTGGCCGGTGACCACCCGCTCGGCCACGTCGTGCACGTACGCCCGGGCTGCCTCGGCGCGGGTGTGCATCTCGGCGAGCCGGTGCCGGACGAGCTGGCGGCTGGCCAGCGGGCGGCCGAAGGTGGACCGGTCCCGGCACCAGCGGGTGGCCAGCTCCACGCAGCGCTGCGCGGTGGCGTAGGCCTGGGTGGCCAGGGACAACCGCTCGGTGGCGAACTGCTGCATGATCGCCAGGAAGCCGGTGTCCTCCGGGCCGACCCGGTTCGCCACCGGCACCCGGACGTCGACGAAGGACAGTTCGGCGGTGTCCGAGCAGTGCCAGCCCAGCTTCTCCAGCCGCCGGCCGACCGTGAAGCCGGGCGTGCCCTTGTCGATCACCAGCAGGCTGAGCGCGCCGCTGCCCGGCAGGACGGTGCAGACCGCGGTGGTCACGAAGTCGGCCCGGATCCCGCTGGTGATGTAGGTCTTCGCCCCGTTCACCACGTAGTGGTCGCCGTCCCGCCGGGCGAAGGTGCGGATGCCCGCCACGTCGGAGCCGCCGTCCGGCTCGGTGATCGCCAGCGCGCCGATCATCGTCCCGGCGAGCGTCGGCCGCACGTACCGGTCGATCAGGCCGTCGTCGTGAGAGGCGACCATGTGGGGCAGCGCGATGCCGTGGGTGAAGAGCGCGGCGATCAGCCCGGAGGAGCCGCCCGAGCGGATGATCTCCTCGGTGACCAGGATCGAGTCGAGCAGGTCGCCGCCGCTGCCGCCGACCGACTCGGGGAAGCCGACGCCGAGCAGCCCGACCTTCGCGGCGGTCTCGTGCAGCGACCGGGGCACCTCGCCGGCCCGCTCCCAGTCGTCCAGGTAGGGCAGGACCTCCTTGGTCACGAAGGCCCGGGTCAGCTCGCGGAGCTGCCGCCGCTCGGGAGTGTCCACAATGGTCACGACGGCACCCCCGGGGTGAGGTCGGCGGGCAGGTCGACCAGTCGAGAGCGGAGCAGC
Organism: Micromonospora sp. NPDC005299; assembly: GCF_042872345.1. Lineage (NCBI taxonomy): Bacteria > Bacillati > Actinomycetota > Actinomycetes > Micromonosporales > Micromonosporaceae > Micromonospora > Micromonospora sp. NPDC005299. The sequence goes on along the minus strand of NZ_JBIAKG010000001.1, from coordinate 1,013,686 downwards.
TCGCCGAGCGCCTTGGCCTGCGGATCGAAGCGGGTGGAGGCGGCCACACCCTGCCCGAGCAGCCCCCGGATCACGAAGTTGACCGCGCGCAGGTTCGGCAGCTCGTAGCGCTCGACGGTCAGCGGGGCGGTCTCCGGCAGCAGCTCGGCCAGCCGCGCGACGGTCAGGAAGCCGCGCAGCCAGGCCCAGCCGGCGTCGGACCGGGCCCAGACGCCGAGGTTGGCGTCTCCGCCCTTGTCTCCCGACCGCGCCCCGACCAGCTCGCCGAGCGGCGCCCGCCGGGTCGGATGCGACGAGGGGTCCCCTGTTGACGCCTCGCGTTGTCCAGGGGCCCCCGGCGAACACGTGACGGCGGGCGGCGGGATCGGCGTGCGGGTGCCGTCGGGGAGGACGGCGACGTGGGCGACCGCGTCTTGCCGGACCGCGTCGGCGGTGAACACCCCGTACGGGGTGGCGTCGCCGGGCAGGGTGGTCAGCGTGCAGCCCGGATAGGAGGCCAGCGCCAGCTCCACCGCGGCCGCCGAGAAGGCCCGCCCGGCCCGCGCCATGTCGCCGTCCCGCACGTGTACGTGCAGCAGCGCGCTCGCCGCCTCGGTGTCGGTGGCGTCCGGATGGTCGGTCCGCGCCAGCGTGAACTCCAGCCCCTCCTTGCCGACCGCCTCCTCCAGTTGGCCCCGGACCAGGGCCGCCTTGGCCGGGATGTCCAGCCCGCAGAGCACGAACGTCATCGAGTTGCGGAAGCCGCCCAGGTTGTTGACGCCCACCTTGAGGGTGTCCGGCGGGGGCGTGCCCCGGACACCGGAGACCCGCACCCGGTCCGGCCCCTCCTTCGCCAGCTCCACCGTGTCCAGCCGGGTCACCACGTCCGGCCCCAGGTAGTCCGGCCCGCCCACCTCGTACAGCAGTTGGGCGGTGACCGTCTCGACGGTGACCGCGCCGCCCGTGCCGGGGTGCTTGGTGAGCACCGACGAGCCGTCGGCGTGGATCTCGGCGATGGGGAAGCCGGGGCGGTGCCCGCCGTCGGGCAGCTCGGTGAAGAAGCTGAAGTTGCCGCCGGTGACCTGCGCCCCGCACTCGATGAGGTGCCCGGCGACGGTGGCCCCGGCCAGCGCGTCGAGGTCGTCCCGGGTCCAGCCGAAGTGGGCGATGGCCGGGCCGACCGCCAGCGAGGCGTCACTCACGCGCCCGGTGACCACCACGTCCGCCCCGGCGTCGAGGCAGGCCGCGATGCCGAACGCCCCCAGGTACGCGTTCGCGGTCAACGCGTCCGGCCGGGCCAGGGCGTCGCCCTCGACGTATCCGATCCGGACGGTGAGGCCGAGCCGGTCGGCGAGGGCGCCGATCGCGGCGGCCAGCCCCGCCGGGTTGAGCCCGCCCGCGTTGGTGACCAGCCGGACCCCGCGCTCCAGCGCGGTGCCGAGGGTGCCCTCCAGTTGGCGCAGGAACGTCTTCGCGTAGCCGAGCGAGGGGTCGCGCATCCGGTCCCGGCCGAGGATCAGCATGGTCAGCTCGGCCAGGTAGTCGCCGGTCAGTACGTCCAGGTCGCCGCCGTCGAGCATCTCCCGCCAGGCGGTGAGGCGGTCGCCGTAGAAGCCGGACGCGTTGCCGACCCGCAGCGCGGTCACCGGGTCACCCCGCCGCCCGCCGCCTCCCGCTTGCCGCCGGGCGGCCCCGCGAACGCCTGGGCGATGTCCAGCCACTCGTCGGCGACCGGCCCGGTGGCGACCAGCGCCAGATCCGCGCGGTGCCGGCGCTGGATGACCAGCAGGCAGAAGTCGAGCGCCGGCCCGGTGACCCGGTCGGCCGCGTCCGCCGGCCCGAAGGCCCAGGTGTCACCCTGCGGCGCCGTCAGCTCGACGCGGACCGGCGCCGCCGGCACCGGGCGGCCGTGGGCCGCGAAGCTGTGCCCGAGGGTACGGAAGCCCAGGTGCGCGACGTGCCGCAGCCGGGACGTCGGGGCACGCCGGACGCCCAGCGCGTCGGCCACGTCCTCGCCGTGCGCCCAGGTCTCCATGAGCCGGGCGGTCGCCATCGAGGTGGGCGACATCCGGGTGCCGTACCAGGGCAGCTTCTCCCCGGCCGGGACGGCGGCGAGCGCCGTCGCGAGCGTGGCCCGGCCCGCCCGCCAGCGCGCCAGCAGCGCCGCGGCCGGGGCGAGGAACGATTCGGCGCCGTCGTCGACCAGCCGGGACGGGTCCGGGGCGGAGGTGACCGAGGCGAAGAACGCCGCCGCGTCGGTCGCCGCGAGGTGGGCGACGTGGTCGGTCCAGGCCAGGTGGGCGATCTGGTGGGCGATGCTCCACCCGGGCGCCGGGGTCGGCCGCTCCCAGGCTTCCGGCGGCAGCGGTGCGACGAGGGCGTCGAGCTGCTCGGACTCGGCGGCCAGGTCCGCGAGCAGGGCTGTCAGGTCGACCATGGTGCCTCCGGGGGAATCAGTGCGGCCGTGCGCTCCCGGGCGTCGGCGCTGCGGCGTCGGGGGTGAGCAGGGTGGCGAGCTGGCGCTTCCAGGTGTGCAGCAGGGTGGTGCGGCGGGTCGAGTCGTCGCTGAGCAGGTTGGCCACGCCGAGGCCGCGGAGCAGGTCGAGGGTGGCCTGCACCGCCTCGCGGACGCCGGGTCGCCGCTCGTCGACGCCGAGCAGTTCGACGGTGAGCCGGTGCATCTCCCGGCCGACCCGTGCTTCGAGGGGGACCAGGGCGTCGCGCAGCTCGGCGTCGGTGCGGGCGGCCACCCACAGCTCCAGCGCCGCGACGAAGAGCGGCCCGGTGAAGGCGGCGGCGAGCAGGTCGACCACCCCGTCGAGCCGCCGCGGGCCGGCCGGCAGCGCCGCGGCCTCGGTGCGCAGCTCCACGGCCCGGCGCTCGGTGAGGTGGGTGACGGCGGCGGTGACCAGGGCCGCCTTGGTCGGGTAGTGGTGCAGCTGGGCGCCGCGGGAGACGCCCGCCCGGGCAGCCACCACGGTCGTCGTCGTGCCGGACCAGCCGTGCTCCACCAGGCACTCGACGGTCGCCTCCAGCAGCCGGGCCTGGGTGGCGCGGCTGCGCTCCTGTTGAGGGACGCGGGTCGATGCGGTGGGCACGGGGACAGCGTGCCGTCCCCGAAACAAACAGTCAAGCCTGACTTTTTCTGAGCCCTGACCGAGCGATGTATACAATCCATGCGCATAGATCTAGCTGTCGGTCGATGGCTGGACTAACGTGCGCCTCACCAGATCAAGGAGGCGTGCCGTGACTCATCCTCCCGACCCATCCGAGACAGTCGCCCAGGTCGAACGGTTCGGCTACCGGCAGGAACTGAGCCGGACCCTCACCTTCACCGACCTGCTGATCTACGGTCTGATCTTCATGGTGCCGATCGCGCCCTTCGGCATCTTCGGCAGCGTGTACGCCGGCTCCGGCGGCATGGTCGCGCTGGCCTACCTCATCGGCATGGTGGCGATGATGTTCACCGCCATGTCGTACGCGCAGATGGTCCGCGCGTTCCCCATGGCCGGCTCCGTCTACAGCTACACCGGTCGCGGCATCGCACCGCCCGTCGGCTTCCTCGCCGGCTGGGTGATCCTGCTCGACTACGTCCTCGTGCCCGGTCTGCTCTACCTGGTGGCCAGCGTGGCCATGCACTCCCTCGTGCCCGGCGTGCCGGTGTGGGCGTGGCTGGCGGCCTTCGTCGTGCTCAACACCATCGTCAACTACTTCGGCATTCAGATGACCGCCCGGGTCAACCGGGTGATGCTCGCCGCCGAGCTGGTCATCCTCGTGATCTTCCTGGTCGTCGGCGTGATCGCGCTGGCACAGGGCAAGGGCGCGGGCTTCTCACTCCGGCCACTGTTCAACGCGGACACCTTCTCCTGGCCGCTGGTCTTCGGCGCGGTGTCGATCGCCGTGCTCTCCTTCCTCGGCTTCGACGGGATCTCCATGCTGGCCGAGGAGAGCCGCGAGGAGGCCCGGCAGATCGGCCGCGCGATGATCGCCGCGCTGCTGCTGGCCGGTGCCCTGTTCGTCGTGCAGACGTGGGTGGCGGCCCTGCTGGTGCCGGACGCGCCCGGCCTGCTCGACAACGGCGACCCCGAGGGGACCGCGTTCTACGACGCGGCCCGCGTGGCCGGCGGGGGCTGGCTGGCCGGGCTGACCGCCCTGGCCACCGCGATCGCCTGGGGCTTCGCCAACTCCCTGGTCGCCCAGGCCGCGACCTCCCGCCTGCTGTACGCGATGGCCCGTGACCGGCAGATGCCGCGCTTCCTCGCCCGGATCAACCCGAAACACAAGGTGCCGGCCAACGCCACCCTGCTCGTCGCCGCCATCTCCCTGGCGCTCGGCCTCTACATGGCCAGCCGGGACGACGGCATCTCACTGATGTCCACACTGGTCAACTTCGGTGCCATGACGGCGTTCCTGGCGCTGCACGTCTCCGTCGTGACCCACTACGTCGTACGCAACGGCAGCCGGGACTGGTTGCGGCATCTGGTGGTGCCGGTGGTCGGGTTCCTGATCCTGCTCTACGTCGTGATCAACGCCAAGGTCGCCGCCCAGGTGCTCGGGTTCGTCTGGTTGGGCGTCGGGTTGCTGGTCCTGCTGGCCTTCTACCTCACGGGCCGGCGTCCCGAGCTCGCCGCGCTGGTCGACGTCGCCCACGACCGCACCGACGAGCCGGTGAAGGAGCCGCAGTGAAGACCGACGTGGTGAAGTACCGGCCGGAGCCGGACGAACTCTCCTACACCTTCGGCGGGCGCGAGGCCGTGCTCCGGGTGCGCCCGGGCACGATCCTCGAGCTGTACACCGAGGACTGCTTCGGCGGGCGCGTCCGGAGCACCGACGACCTGCCGTCGCAGGTCTGCCAGTTCCCGTATCTCAACCCGGTGACGGGGCCGATCCACATCGAGGGGGCCGAGCCCGGGGACACCCTCGCCGTGCACTTCATCTCCATCGAGCCGGCCCGGGACTGGGCCGTGTCCACCACCTTTCCGCACTTCGGCGCGCTCACCGGCACCCACACCACGGCGACCCTGCAACCCCCGCTCGACGAGCTGGTCTGGCGGTACGACGTCGACGTCGCCGCCGGCACGGCGACGTACCGGGCCCGCCGGGGCGACTACACCGTGGCGCTGCCGCTGGATCCGATGCACGGCACCGCCGGGGTGGCACCGGGTGCCTTCGAGGCACGCATGACGATCACCCCGGACGCGCACGGCGGCAACATGGACACCCCGGAGCTGCGGGCCGGAGTCACCGCGTACTTCGGCGTGAACGTGTCGGGAGCGCTCTTCGCGCTCGGCGACGGGCACTGCCGGCAGGGCCACGGCGAGGTCTGCGGCACCGGCATCGAGGCGGCCATGAACACCACCGTCGTGGTGGACGTCGTCAAGGGGGTCGGCACCCCGTGGCCGCGGCTGGAGTCGGACGACGCACTGATGTCCACCGGCTCGGCCCGCCCGCTGGAGGACGCCTACCGGATCAGCCAGCACGACCTGGTCACCTGGACCGCCGAGCTGGTCGGGTTGGACCAGCTCGACGCGTACCAGCTGGTCAGCCAGGCCGGTGAGGCGCCGGTCGGCAACGTGTGCGACACGAACTACACGATGGTGGCGAAGGTGGACAAGCGCTACCTGGGCGGGGTCGGCGGGTACGACGGGGTGCACGCCCGGCTGCGTGAGACGGCCCGCGACTACCTGACCCACCGCTGACCGGCGCAGGGGCCGGCCGGGTCGTTCCCGGCCGGCCCCGCCACCCGGTGCGGTGGCAGGACCCGCTGCCCGCGGCGCCGCTGTCGAAATGTATTCACAAACTTCCCGATCTCGGGCGGGCGTGGCCGGTCAGCGGCCGTCGCGCGGGCCGAAGACGGTGAGCGCGTCCACGTCCGAGTGGCGGGAGCGCAGGTACTCGTCGGCCCAGGCGGCGGCGTCCGGGAAGCGTGACTCGGCGGCCACGCGGGCGCAGGCGGCGTCCACGTCGAAGCCGGTCCGGCGCAGCTGCACGCCCGACCCGAGCAGCGCCCACCAGGCGCCCGCACCCCCGTACGGCATGCCGACGCTGCCCGGGTTGACCACCAGGCGGCGGTCGACCAGCCGGGTGAACGGCATGTGGGTGTGGCCGCAGACCACCGTGCCCACCTCGGCCGGCAGCCCGGCGAAGACCTCGGCCCAGCGCTCCAGCCGGGAGTCGACCAGCACGACCTCCTCGTCGTCCCGGGGCGTGGCATGGCAGAAGAGCACCTCGCCGAGGCCGGCGACGGGCAGCGTGACGGTCGGCGGCAGCGCGGCCAGCCGGGCCACCTGGTCCTCGCGGAGCTGGGTCGCGGCCCAGTCGGACACCTCGATCTTGGCCGGTCGCCCACCCCGCGCCTCGACCAGCTCGCGGTCGGCGTTGCCGCCGACCCAGCGGGCCCGGTCGCCGAGCGAGGCGAGCAGGTCGAGCACCTCGACCGGCTGCGGCCCGGCCGCGATGTCGCCGGTGAGCACGATCAGGTCGGCGGCGGCCACGTCCGGCTCGGCCAGCACGGCCTCCAGCGCCGGCAGCGCGCCGTGGATGTCGGAGAGAACAGCTACCCGCTCGATCATCGCCCCAGCCTCCGCCGCGACGGGCGGATGGTCCAGCAATTCTGCGCCGGGCAGAGCCGGGACCGGCCCGGACCTCGGTGTCCCTGCGCCGGGCCGGGTTCCGCGCCCCGCGCCGAGGACGGGACCGGCCCGGACCGCAGAGGCGGGCCGGGCCGGGACGTCGGGTGGAGGTGTCAGACCCGCGCGCGGCGGGCCAGGCGCTCCGGGTCGAGGATGATGATGCTCTTGCCGTCGAGCCGCAGCCAGCCGCGCGAGGCGAAGTCGGCCAGGGCCTTGTTGACGGTCTCCCGGGAGGCGCCGACGAGCTGGGCGATCTCCTCCTGGGTCAGGTCGTGGGTCACCCGCAGCACGCCGCCGTCGCGGGTGCCGAACCGGCCGGCCATCTGGAGCAGGTTCTTGGCGACCCGCCCGGGCACGTCGGTGAAGATCAGGTCGGCCAGCGAGTCGTTGGTCCGGCGCAGCCGGCGGGCCAGCACCCGCAGCAGCTGCTCGGCGATCTCGGGCCGGTTGTTCAGCCAGGGCCGCAGGGCCTGCTTGCGCAGCCGGACCAGCCGGGTGTCGGTGACCGCCGTGGCCGTCGCCGTACGCGGGCCGGGGTCGAAGAGCGACAGCTCGCCGACCATGTCCGACGGGCCCATCACGGCGATCAGGTTCTGCCGGCCGTCCGCCGCCCGGCGCCCCACCTTGATCTTGCCGGACAGGAGGATGTAGAGACTGTCACCGGGCTCGCCCTCGTTGAAGACGACCTCGCCCTTACGGACCTCGATCGTCTCCATCTCCTTGGCGAGCGCCTCGGCAGCCTCCGGGTCGACACCCTGGAAGATCCCGCTGCGGGCCAGTACCTCATCCATCGCGCACCTCCGCTTGCGCGTGCCGTCCGTCGGCCGGGTCCGCCGTCCGCTGATCCCTCGCGCGCCGCCAGTCTAGGCGCACATGAGCACGAATCAGAGGTGCACCCCTGGAATCTTGATCGTTGGGCGTAACCTGCCCGACCCGGTCAAGGACTAGGATCCCGCCTCCGGTGCGGGTGGGCGCCACCCGCACCCACCTGTGATCGTAGGGTGACCGGCGTGCTGAGCGAGCCGTTCCTGACCACCCGGCCCGAGGATGGGTCGGACATCCCGCTGCTGGTCTGGCGGGCCGAGGCCCCGCTGCTGGCGGTCGGCTCCGCCCCACTGGGCGGGGGGATCGGCGTACGCGAGTGGGTGGTCAACGCCACCGTGCCGATGTCGTACGACCGGGAGGACCCGGCCGCGCACCTGGCCGAGTTGGCCGACGGGCTCGGCCTGGGCGGGCCCGGCGTCGGGCTGCTGACCGGGGTCGACGTGACCGAGGTGGTGACCCGGACGGACGGCGGCGTCCGGGTCTGGGCGACCGTCGGCCTGGGCATGCCGGTCTGGGCCGCCGCGCCCGCGCCCGCCACCCCCGCCCAGCGGGTCGGCACGGTCAACATCGTCGTGTACGTGCCGGCCCGGCTCGGCGACGCCGCCCTGGTCAACGCGGTGGCCACGGCCACCGAGGCGAAGGCCCAGGCGATCTGGGAGCTGGGGTTGCCGGCCACCGGCACCCCCACCGACGCGGTCAGCGTGCTCTGCCCGGCCGACGGCGATCCGGCCCCGTACGGCGGCCCCCGCTCGGCCTGGGGCGCCCCGCTGGCGCGGGCCGTGCACGCGGCCGTCCTGGCCGGCGGCGCGGGCACCGTCGTGCCCTGGTCCCGCCGGCGGGCGGGCTGAGCGTGGACCGGCCCCGCCCGGCCGACGGCTTTTCCGACCGATCGGCCCTCGTCGTCGCGTCCCCGGGACGGTAGCGTCGCCCACGATGTACGCTCCCGCCCTCTCCGTGCCTCGTCCCCGCCGCCCCGCCGGCCTGCGCGCGCGCCTCGCCGCCGCCTTCGGCGCGGTGCTCGTCGTCCTGCTCGTCGCCGGCTGCGGCGACGCGGGTTCCGGCGACGGCCCCCTCTGGCAGCCGGGCCAGGGCGGGGGATCGACCGCGTCCGGAGGGCCGGCCGAGGGCGACCAGGCCGCCAAGCCGAGCGGTTCGACCGAGAAGTCCATCTCGCTGACCGCGACCGGTGACGTGATCATGGGCAACGCCCCGTCCCGGCTCCCGGCCAACGGCGGGAAGGGCTTCTTCGACGACGTCAAGGCCGCGCTCAAGGGCGACCTGGTGATGGGCAACCTGGAGGAGCCGCTCACCGACGACACCGGCGCCGGCAAGTGTGGCCCGAAGCCGAATAACTGCTACCAGTTCCGGGCGCCCCCGGGCTGGGCGGCGCACCTGCGCTCGGCCGGGTTCCAGCTGCTCAACCAGGCCAACAACCACGGCTACGACTACGGCCAGCAGGGCTACGAGAACACCCAGTCGGCGCTGGAGGCCCACGGGCTCAAGCACACCGGCGCGCCCGGCGAGATCACCGTGATCGACGTCAAGGGCGTGAAGGTCGCCGTGGCGGGCTTCTCGTCGTACCCGTGGTCGAACAGCCTGGTCGACATCGACGCCGCGAAGCAGGTCATCACCATGGCCAAGGGCATGGCCGACCTGGTCGTGGTGCAGGTGCACATGGGCGCCGAGGGCCCCGACCGCACCCGGGTGACGCCGGGCACCGAGAGGTACGTCGGGGAGAACCGGGGCGATCCGATCCGCTTCTCGCACGCCGTGATCGACGCCGGCGCCGACCTGGTCATCGGGCACGGCCCGCACGTGCTGCGCGGCATGGAGTTCTACAAGGGGCGCCTGATCGCCTACAGCCTGGGCAACTTCGCCGGCGGCGGGAAGTCGCTGAACAGCGCCGGCCGGCTGGGCTGGGGTGGCGTGCTGAAGGTCTCGCTGACCGCGGAGGGCCGCTTCGTCGGCGGCCAGTTCACCTCGACCGCGATGAACAGCGTGGGCCGGCCGGCCGTCGACGGGCAGGACCGGGGCCTCGGGCTCGTCCGTGAGGTGAGCCGGTCGGACTTCCCGACGACCGGCGCCAAGCTCGACGGGAGCGGCAAGATCAGCGCGTCGGCGGGTGGCTGAGGACCACCGCACCCGCGTGGGCCCGACGGGACGTCGTCCCCGCGACGTAGGCTGACCGGCGTGACCACGTCCTCCCCCGAGACCGACCTCGGTCGCACGCGCCGTGCCCGGCGGATCGGCCGGGTGCTGACCGAGACCCACCCCGACGCGCACTGTGAACTCGACCACTCCACCGCGCTGGAGCTGGCCGTCGCCACCATCCTGTCGGCGCAGTGCACGGACAAGAAGGTCAACGAGGTCACCCCGAAGCTGTTCGCCCGTTACCGCACCGCGGCGGACTACGCCGGCGCCGACCGGGGGGAGCTGGAGGAGCTGATCCGGCCCACCGGCTTCTACCGCAACAAGACCAGCTCGCTGATCAACCTGGGCCGGGCGCTGTGCGAGCGCTACGACGGCGAGGTCCCCGGCCGGCTGGCCGACCTGGTAACCCTCCCGGGCATCGGGCGCAAGACCGCCAACGTGATCCTCGGCAACGCCTTCGACGTCCCCGGCATCACCGTCGACACCCACTTCCAGCGGCTGGTGCAGCGGTGGCGGCTGACCACCGAGACCGACCCGGTCAAGATCGAGCACGCGATCGGCGCGCTCTACCCGAAGCGCGACTGGACGATGCTGTCGCACCGGATCATCTTCCACGGCCGGCGGGTCTGCCACGCCCGCAAGCCGGCCTGCGGCGCCTGCACGCTGGCGAAGCTCTGCCCGGCGTACGGCACCGGGCCGACCGATCCGGTGGCCGCGGCCAAGCTGCTCAAGGGGCCCCGCGCCGGGGACCTGGCGGCGGCCGTCGGCATCGACCCCGACCTGGTGCCGCAGCAGGCGGTCGCCGCGGAGGTGCCGTGACCCACCGGCTCGCCTACCTGCTCGTCCCGCTGCTCCTCGCGGTCGCCGGTTGCACCGGCACGACCGTCGAGCCGGCGGGCCCGGCGCCGGCCACCCGCGCCGAGCGCCCCTCGCCGTTCGCCGACTGCGCCCCGCTGACCGCCGCGCCGGCCTCCGGCCCGGCCCCGTCCGGCGCCGCCGGGGACCCGCTGCCCGACCTGGCGCTTTCCTGCTTCACCGGGGGCGCCCCGGTGAACGTGCGGGACATCCGGGGGCCCGCGGTGATCAACGTGTGGGCGTCCTGGTGCCCGCCGTGCCGCAAGGAACTGCCCGCCTTCCAGCGGCTCAGCGAGCGGGCCGGCGGCCGGTTCCAGGTGATCGGCGTCAACAGCCGGGACAGCCGCGGCGGCGCGCAGTCCATCGGCGAGGACTTCGGCGTCCGGTTCCCCATGCTGGTCGATCAGGGTGACGCGTTCGAGCGGGCGCTCGGCCGCAACTCCTTCCCGCTGACCGTCCTGGTCGACGCCGACGGGCGGATCCGGCACACCGACTCGACCGGGGCGCTGGACGACGCCCGCCTGGCCGAGCTGGTCCGTACCCATCTCGGGGTGCGGCTGTGACCCGACGGCCGCCGGACTGGCTCGATCCGCTGCTCGGCCGGCTCGGCACCGCGCGGGCCGAGGATTTCACCCGGCTCGCCACCCCGGAGAGCGGCGGCCGGGAGAGTGCCGTGCTGGTGCTGCTCGGCGAGGAGCCGGGCGCCGGCCCGGACGTGCTGGTCCTCCAGCGCGCCGCCACGCTGCGCAACCACGCCGGGCAGCCGGCCTTTCCCGGCGGCGCGGCCGACCCGGAGGACGCCGACGCCAGCGCCACCGCCCTGCGCGAGGCGAACGAGGAGGTCGACCTCGACCCGGCCAGCGTGACCGTGCTGGCCGAGCTGCCCAAGCTGTGGATCCCGGTCAGCGACTTCGTGGTCACCCCGGTGCTCGCCTGGTGGCACGCCCCGCACCCGGTGCATCCGCGCGAGCCGGCCGAGGTGGCGCACGTCGCCCGGCTGCCGGTCGCCGAGCTGGTCGACCCGGAGAACCGGATGCGGGTACGCCACCCGAGCGGCTGGATCGGCCCGGCCTTCTCGGTGCGCGGCATGCTGGTCTGGGGCTTCACCGCCGGGGTGCTGAACACGCTGCTGGAGATGGGCGGCTGGGCCCGCCCGTGGCCGCGTTCCCGGGTGGTGGAGCTGCCGCCGGTCGCCGCCGCCCCGGCCCCCTCGGCCGGCACCGACGCGGTCGACGAGAGCCCGGTGCGCTGACCCGGCGGGGGTCACCCGCGCGGACCCGAAGGTCACGTTCAGCGAGCGGTCAGCTTCTTCCGGGCGCGGTGCCCGTACCCTGGGGGCGTGTCCGCCGTGGATCTCGTACTGCTCCTGCTCATGCTCGTGTTCGCGATCAGCGGATACCGTCAGGGCTTCGTCATCGGGGCGCTGTCGTTCTCCGGCTTCTTCCTGGGCGCGCTGCTCGGCCTCCAGCTCGGGCCGCTGGTCGCCCGGCAGTTCACCGACAGCGGCACCCGCGTGCTGATCTCCCTGGTCGCCATCTTCGGACTGGCTGTGCTGGGCCAGGCGTTGGCCGGCTGGCTCGGCTCCAACCTGCGGGCGGCCATCACCGGGCCGGCCGGGCGAAAGGTCGACGACGCCGGCGGCGCGATCATCTCGGTCTTCGCGGTCATGCTGGTGGCCTGGCTGGTCGCCGTGCCCCTGGGCTCCTCGTCGGTGCCCTGGCTCGCCTCCTCGGTGCGCAACAGCGCGCTGCTCACCGTGGTCGACCGGGTGCTGCCGGACCAGGCGCAGGAACTGTCCACGGCGCTGCGCGACACGGTCGACACCAACGGCTTCCCGGACGTCTTCGGCGACCTCGCGCCGACCCGGTCCCGGCAGGTCTCCCCGCCCGACCCGGCGCTGGCCAACTCCCAGGTGGTGAAGAACAGCCAGCGGGCGGTGGTGAAGGTGCTGGGCTCCGCGCCGAGCTGCGCCCGCCGCATCGAGGGCTCCGGCTTCGTGTACGCCGACGACCGGGTGATGACCAACGCGCACGTGGTGGCGGGCACCCGGTCGGTGGCGGTGGAGCTGCGCGGCGAGCGCTACGACGGCGACGTCGTCGTCTACGACCCCGCACGGGACCTGGCCGTGCTGCACGTCCCGGGGCTGCCCGGGCCGTCCCTGCGCTTCGCCGCCGGTGAGGCCGGCACCGGGGCCGACGCCATCGTGCTGGGCTTCCCCCTCGACGGCCCGTACGACGCCCGCCCCGCCCGGATCCGGGACGTCGACCGGATCACCGGGCCGGACATCTACTCGGCCGGTGACGTGACCCGGGAGATCTACACGATCCGGGCGCTGGTCCGCAGCGGCAACTCGGGCGGCCCGCTGGTCTCCTCGAACGGGCTCGTGCTCGGCGTGATCTTCGCGGCCGCCGCGGACGACCCGAACACCGGCTTCGCGGTGACCGCCGCCGAGGCCCGGTCGGTGGCGCTGGCCGGCGCGGAGCGTACCCGGGGAGTGGCCACCGGCGAGTGCACCTGAGCCGGCCGGCGGTCAGCCGGCGGCGGTGCTCGCCGGGGTCACGTCGTCGTCGGAGCGGCCGACCGGCACCTTGGTCCGACCCCAGGTGAGCGTGCGGTCCAGCACGGCCCGCGCCATGATCGCCACGCAGGCGCCGCCGTTGAGGAAGGACGCCACCACGTCGCTCGGGTGGTGCATGCCCCGGTACATCCGGGTGAGCGCGACCCCGACCGGCACCAGCACGAGCAGCGTCCACCAGGTGACCTTGGCCGGTGTGCTCCGCGCCCGCAGCGCGAGCAGCACCGCGATGCCGACGTAGAGCGCCATCGCGGCCGAGGTGTGCCCCGAGGGGAAGCTGGAGGTCGGCGGCGAGTCGTCCATGTGCTCGACGGCCGGCCGGTGCCGGTCGATGACCATCGTGGTGAAGAGGAAGATCAGCGCCTGCGCGCTCACCGCGGCGCAGAGGAAGAGCGGCTCCCGCCAGCGGTGCAGCACCAGCCGCAGCACCAGCGCCACCAGCACGGTCACCACGACGATCAGTTGGGTGCTGGCCAGCGTGCTGAACACCAGCGAGACGTCGTTCCAGCCGGAGGTTCGGTGCGCGGCCAACTCGCGGTTGACCGCGTCCTCCACGGTGAACGGCCAGGTCGTCGAGAGCACCCGGGTGACCAGCAGGCCCAACGCCACCAGGACGGCGAAGAGCAGGGCGATCGGCAGCAGTACCCGCCGGGCGATCTGGACCGCGACATCGGACATGAGCCGCCCTTTACCCCGGCGAGTGCCGGACTACGCGTGGCGGCCGTCCGAGCCCGGCTCGGCCAACTCCGGCTCGACCCCCTCCCGGGCGGCACGCGCCGGCCGCCGGCCGACCCGGGTCCGCCAGGTGGAGAACGCGGCCGTGGTGGCGGCCACCACCGCCACGCCCAGCAGCCAGCCGCCGACCACGTCGCTGGCCCAGTGCACGCCCAGTGCGATCCGGCTGAGCCCGGTCACCACCGCGATCAGCGCCGCGGACGCCCAGAGCGCGCCGCGCCACGGCCGGCTGTGCCGGGCGAACGGCAGGAAGACCAGCAGGACCACCCCGGCAGCCAGGGTGGCGTTCAGCGCGTGCCCGGACGGGAAGGAGTAGCCGGCCGCCCGCGCCACCGGGTCGAGCAGGTCCGGCCGGTGCCGGCCGACGAGCAGCTTGAGCAGCGCGCCGAGCAGCCCGCCGACGGTCATCGTGGTGACCACCCAGAGGGCCAGCCGGGGCGCGCCGCGCCACAGCAACCACACCACCACCCCGGCGGCGGCCACCCGGAGCGGGCCGGGCCCGAAGACGTGGGTCCAGACCTCCGTCAGCCGGACCCAGGCCGGGTGGTCGAGGGCATACCCGTGCAGCGCGTCGGTGATCGCGGCGTCCAGCCGGGACAGCGGCGACCAGGCGTCCAGCACCAGCAGCGCGAGCAGGGCGAACGGCACCAGCACCACGAACGCCGCGGTGGCGGCCAGGGTCAGCCGGAGACCCAGCGAATGGTCCGGGTCGAGGCGGCGGCGCCGCCAGGACCGCTCGCGGGTGGAAATCAGGCCGCCGGGCGTTTTCATGCGCTGTTCACTACCCAGGGTGGGGCCCGGTCAGACGGGCGGGACCGGTCAGCGGCGGGACTGGCGTAGCCGGCGGACCGCCAGCGCGGCACTGGTGACCAGGGCGACGAACAGGGCGAGCCCGGGCCAGAGCCGCTCCCGGGACGATTCGGCGACCTGGCCGGCCGGGCGGGCCGCCCACCGGGTCTGCTGCTCCGGCGCGGCGATGCTGAACGGGTCGGCGCCCGCCCCGGCGGCGGTGGTGTCCGGGCCGAGGCCGGGCGCCCAGCCGAAGCCCACCTTTCCGGGGGAGCCGTTGTCGTCGAGCGGGTTGCGTGGCACCGAGGGCACGTCGGAGCTCAGCGCCGCCACCGGATCCACCATGCCGTAGCCGAACCGGTCGTCGCGTCCGGTGGGCCCGAGGTCCCGGGCCGTCGTGATGATCCGGTTGACCACGTCCGCGGCCGACATCTGCGGGTACCGGGCCCGGACGAGTGCCGCCGTCGCCGCGACCAGCGGAGCCGCGAAGCTGGTGCCCTGCACCAGCCAGTATCCGCCGGGACGGGCTCCGTTGATCGCGGTGGCCGGGGCGCTGAGCACCGCCTCGTGACCGGTGATGGAGCCGGACCAGAGGTTGTCGTTCCCGTCCAGCCCCGTCACGGCGAGGACGCCCGGCTCACGGGCCGGGTACCAGACCTCGCGGCCCTTCGAGGTGGCCAGGTTGCCCGTGCAGGCGACGACCACGACGTTGCGGGCGAAGGCGTAGTCGATGGCGGCGGCCAGGGCTTCGCTGGTGTCGCTGCCACCGAGGGAAAGGTTGATCACACGGGCGCCGTGGTCGACCGCCCAGCGCACCCCGTTGGCGACGGTGCCGGCGTCGTCGTACCGGTTCTCCTGGTCGAGCACCCGGACCGGAAGGATCTTGGCATCCGGCGCCAGCCCGACCGCGCCGCGGTCGTCGTCCCTGCGCCCGGCGATGAGGCCGGCGACCGTGGTGCCGTGCCCCACCGGGTCGGGCCCGTCGACGCCCCCGGAGACCAGGTCGACGCCGGACAGCACCTGGCCGGCCAGGTCGGGGTGGGAAGCGTCCACTCCGGAGTCGACCACCGCGACGATGACACCGCGACCGGTGGAGGTCTGCCAGGCGGTCTGTGCCTGCAACTTGGCGAGTTGCCACTGCCCGTCGCGGGCCGGGTCGACCCCGGTGAGTTCGTCCACCGGACCCAGCCGGGCGGTTTCCGGTGCGACGGTGGCCGGGGCGGCGTGGGCGGGCGGGGCGAGCGGACCGGCCACGGCGGCCACGACCGCCACCGCGGCGAGCAATGCGCGGCCGCCGAGACGCCGGGGAGGCGCGGTGGGAACTCCCTGCCGATCCCTGGTCACATTTCCCCAGCCATTTCATCGCGTCAGACACATGCTGCTCGGAGATTACCGGTTTTCCCGCGCGCCACGATGCAACTCCGGTCACCCGGGTGGGAGATGGGCCAGCTGGACCAGGCGTACGCCCTCGCGCCGGGTCACCAGCCGACCCCGGCCCGGTGGCAGCGGACCGGCCTTCACCTGCCCGACGAGCGGCCCCTCCTCCGGGCCGCCCGACATCACCAGCCCGGCCGTGGACAGCTCCCGCAGCCGTTGGATGATCGGCTCGAACGAGGTCCGGCCGGCGCCCCCCGAGCGGCGGGCCAGCACCAGGTGCAGGCCGACGTCCCGGGCGTGCGGCAGGTGCTCCTCCAGCGGCCGCAACGGGTTGGTGGGCCCGCCGGCCACCAGGTCGTAGTCGTCCACCAGCACGAACAGCTCCGGCCCGGTCCACCACGACCGGGTACGCAGCTCGGTCGGGGTGACCTGCGGCCCCGGCAGCCGCCCCTGGAGGTAGCCGGCCGCCGACTCGACCAGCTCGGCCGTGTGCGGCGCTGCGGTGCCGTAACCGATCAGGTGCGCCGTCTCGATGGTGCCCATCAGGCTGCGCCGGTAGTCGACGAGGACCACCCGGGCCTGCTCCGGGGTGAACCGCTGGACGATGGAGGTGGCCAGCGCGCGCAGGAACGAGGACTTGCCGCACTCGGCGTCGCCGAAGACCACGAAGTTGGGCTCGGTGGCGAAGTCCAGCAACACCGGGCGCAGGTCCGCCTCGGCCACCCCGATCGGGAAGGCCAGCCCGGAGGTGGCGGCCTGGTCCAGCTCGGCGTAGGGCAGCACCGGTGGGAGCAGCCGCACCCGGGGCGCGGCCGGCCCGGCCCAGGCCCCGGTGATCGCCTTCACCAGGTCCCCGGTCTCGGCGCCGAGACCGGCGACCCGGGGCTCGGCGCCGAGGAAGTGCAGCCCACCTGCGGTGATCCCGCGCCCCGGCCGCTCCTCGGGGACGGTCGCCGCGAGGGCGCGCTTGACCACCACCGAGTCGGCCGGGTCGCCGAGGCGCAGCTCCAGCCGGGAGCCGAAGAGGTCGCGGATCGCCGGCCGGAAGTCCGACCAGCGCAGCGCGCTCGCCACCACGTGCACCCCGTACGCCAGGCCCCGGGTGGCCAGCTCGGTGACCAGCGGTTCCAGGTCCTCGTACTCGCCGCGCAGGGTGTTCCAGCCGTCGACCACCAGGAACACGTCGCCGAACGGGTCGGCGCCCGGGTGGCCCCCGGCCGTCGCCGCGGCCCGTCGCCGCCGCCACGCCGCCATCGACTCCACCCCCGCCTCGGTGAACCGCCGCTCCCGCTCCGCCAGCAGGGTGGCGATCTCGCCGACGGTCCGGCGTACCGCGGTGTCGTCGGTTCGGCCGCTGACCCCGCCGACGTGCGGCAGGTCGCGCAGCGCGCCGAGCGTCCCGCCGCCGAGGTCCAGGCAGTAGACCTGCAGCTCGGCCGGGGTGTGGGTGAGCGCCAGCGCACAGACCAGGGTGCGGAGCAGGGTGGACCGGCCGCTGCGCGTGGTGCCGACCACCGCGACGTGCCCGGCCGCCCCGTCCAGGGCCAGCCAGAACAGGTCGCGGCGCTGCTCGAACGGCTTGTCCACCACGGCCACCGGCACCTGGAGGGCGCCGTGCAGCTCCGGGTTGGCCACCGTGAGCCCGCGCACCGGGTCCGCGCCGACCGGGCCGAGCAGCTCGTCGAGCGAGGGCGCGGCGTCCAGCGGGGGCAGCCACACCTGGTGCGCCGGCGGGCCATGCCCGGCCAGCCGCCCCACCACCAGGTCGAGCAGGGACTCGCCGGTCTCCTCCTCGGCGGGCGGGGCGGCCGGGGTGGCCGGCTCGGGCACCGGCACCAGGTGGGTGGAGAAGGCGAGCAGCCGGGGGCCGGCGGCACCGGCCCCGCCGGCCGGGCCGCCGCGCCGGCGCACCGCGCCGGAGACGTACGCGGCCTTGAACCGGACCAGCGGGTCGGTGCCCGAGCGCAGGTAGCCGTGCCCCGGGCTGCGGGGCAGCTCGTGCGCGTCCGGCACGCCGAGCACCGTCCGGGACTCCAGCGCCGAGAAGGTCCGCAACCCGATCCGGTACGACAGGTGGGTGTCCAGCCCGCGCAGCCGGCCCTCCTCCAGCCGCTGCGAGGCGAGCAGCAGGTGCACGCCGAGCGAGCGGCCCAGCCGGCCGATCTGCACGAAGAGGTCGATGAAGTCGGGCTTGGCGGAGAGCAGCTCGGAGAACTCGTCGCAGATGAGCAGCAGCGACGGCAGCGGAGCGAGCGGGGTGCCGGCCGCCCGGGCCCGCTCGTAGTCGCGCACGCTCGCGAAGTTGCCGGCCCGCCGCAGCAGCTCCTGCCGGCGCATCAGCTCGCCGTTGATCGCGTCGACCATCCGGTCCACCAGCGGCAGCGCGTCGGCCAGGTTGGTGATCACCGCGGCCGTGTGCGGCAGCCGCTCGAACGGCGCGAAGGTGGCACCGCCCTTGAAGTCGACCAGCACGAAGTTGAGCTGCTCCGAGCTGTGCGTGGCGGCGAGGCCGAGCACCAGCGTGCGGAGCAGCTCCGACTTGCCCGACCCGGTGGCGCCGATGAGCAGCCCGTGCGGGCCCATCCCGTCCTGCGCCGACTCCTTGAGGTCCAGCTCGATCGCCCCTCCGTCGGCGCCCACCCCGATCGGCACCCGGAGCCGGTCTCGGGTCGCCCGGGGCGTCCAGCCCTGCTCGGCGGTGAAGCTCTCCGGATCGCCGAGACCGAGCAGCTCGGGCAGGCCGGGCTCGGCGCCGGGCGGGGCGTCCGGTCCGCGTGCCGTGCCGGCCAGCCGCAGCGGGGCGAGCCGGCGGGCGACCGCCTCGGCGTCGGCCGGGTCCAGCGCGTCGGCCGCGCCCACCTCGGCGTGCCCGTCGGCGGAGTGCGAGTGCAGCCGGCCGTCGAGCAGGTCGAGCAGGAGGGCGTACCGGTCGAGCAGGCGGGGCGGCGGGCTGTCCAGGTCGAGCACGGTCACCGCGTCGATCCCGCCGTCGCCGGCCAGGTCGGTGGCGCCGGTCAGGTCGCCGCCGTCGAGCACCACCACCACGTGCGGCCCGTGGGTGGCCGGACCGGCCGGGCTGAAGCGGGACCGACTGGCCAGCACGTCGTCGAGGAGCCGTTCCAGCTCGGCGGCGGAGCTGGTGACCAGCCGGACCGGGCCGAGCGCGTCGGTGCGCGCCGGGTGGTGGGCGTGCGGCAGCCACTTCACCCACTCCCATCCCGCCCGGCGTTCCGGGCCGGCGCAGACCGCGATGAGCAGCTCGTCGGGGGCGTGGAAGACGGCGAGCTGGGTGAGCACCGCCCGGGCCAGCGCCTGGGCGGCCGGGGAGCCGGCCCCGCGGACCCCGCCGGCCGGGCCGCGCACGAAGACCCGGGCGAAGCTGCGCAGCGAGAGCGCCACCGGCAGGTCCGGCACCACCGAGTACGCGTCCAGGAAGCGCCGCAGCGCCCCCGCGGTCATCGGCTCCAGCTCGTCGAGCGGCCGGGTGATCGGCGGGAGCAGCGGGGTGGCCAGCGTCTGCGGCCCGACCCCGACCCGGACCACGGCGAAGTCCGGGTCGCCCGGCCGGCGCTCCCAGACCCGGTGGCTGTCCACCGTCGACCAGAGCCGCCCCGGGTCGGGGTGCCGGTAGTAGAGCCCGGCCCGCTGCGCCCCGGCCGTCTCCCGGACCCGGCGGCGCAGCGCGGCGAGGTGCCGGAGGTATTCCCGGCGGGCGGCCATCATCTCCGACTTCTTCGGGCCGGCGCTGCCCCAGGAGGTCACCAGCATCGCCACCGAGGAGAGCCCGAACATGCCGCCCACCACGTACGAGTAGGCCCCGCCGCCCCGGCCGAACATCATGGCCATGGCCACCGTCCCGCCGAGCATCGGCAGCACCATCAGCGCCTGCTGCCAGCGCCCGCCGGCCACCGCGGGTATCTCCGGCGGCGCCTCCACGGGCAGCTCGCCGGCCGGGATCTCCGGTGCAGGGCGGCGCGGCGGCCGCTTGATGACGACAGTGGACACTCAGCCTCCCCATGGCTCTCGGTAACCCGAGCCTGGCTCATCGTAGGTAAAGTCCACTCGTCCGTCAGCCACCGTTCCCGCTCGATATGGAGAAGCATCGATGACAAGCGGGCTGGCCCGGGTCACGATCAGCGCCCCCCGGCGGCGGGTCGACGTGGCCCTGCCGGAGCAGGTCCCCCTCGCCGAGCTGCTGCCCGAGGTGCTCCGGCACGCCGGGGAGGGCCTGGCCGACGACGGCGAACGGCACGGCGGCTGGGTGCTGCGGCGGACCGACGGCGCGGTGCTGGCCACCGCGCAGGCGCTGCTGCCCCAGGGCGTCCGCGACGGCGAGGTGCTGCACCTCGTCCCGGCCCGCGCCCAGTGGCCCGAACCGGAATACGACGACGTGATCGAGGCGATCGCCGACGGCGCCCGCCGCCGCGGCGCCGCCTGGTCGCCCCGGGCCACCCGGGCCGCCGCCCTGGCCGGGGCGGGCGTGCCGCTGGCCGTCGGGCTGCTCGCCGTGCTGGCCGCCGGCCCCGGGCCACGCAGCGGCTGGCCGGTCGCGGCCGTGGTGGCCCTCCTCCTGGTGCTCGCCGCCACGGCCGCCTCCCGGGCCTACGGTGACGGCCCGGTCGGCGCCACCCTCGGCGGGTACGCGCTGCCCTGGGCCGCCGCGGCCGGCGCCCTGGCGATCGGCTCCGGCGACCCGGTCGGCCCGTTCGGGCCGCTGCCCTGGGTGGGCGCGCCCGAACTGCTCGCCGGCTCGGTGGCGCTGCTGCTGGTGGCGGTGCTCGGCCTGCTCGGGGTGGCCAACCGGTCCCGGGTCTTCCTGGCCGGTGCGACCACCGGCGCGGCCGGCGCGGCGGCCGGCCTCGGCGGGCTGTTCCTCGACCCGGCCGGCACCGCCGCCGTGCTGCTCTGCGCGCTGGTCTTCGCGCTCGGCGGGCTGCCGCTGCTGGCCATCCGGCTCGGCAAGGTGCCGCTGCCGCCGATTACCCTGCCCGCGCCGGCCGGCGGCCCGCCCGGCGTCCGTGACCTGCCCGACCGGGCCCGGGTGCACGCGGCCGTGGCCCGCACCGAGGAGATGCTGACCGGGATGCTGCTCGGGCACGCGGTGCTGGCCGTCGCGGCCACCGCGGTGCTCGCCACCACCGGCGGGCTCGCCGGTCGGCTGCTGGTGGCGGTCGGCTGCGGGGTGCTGCTGCTGCGCTCCCGGCTCTTCGTGGCGGTCCGCCACCGGGTGCCCGCCGTCGCCGCCGGGCTGGCCGGGTACGTCGTGCTCGGTGCGGTGCTGGCCGACCGGGCCGGTCCGGCCGGCCGGCTGGCGCTGACCGTCGGCGGGCTGGCCCTGGCCCTGGTCGCCGTCGCGGCCGGCGCTACCTACGCCCGGCGGCCGGTCTCCCCGTACCTCGGCCGGCTTGCCGACCTGACCGACACCGCGCTGGTCGTCGCGGTGGTCCCGGTGGCGTGCGCGGTGCTCGACCTCTACGACCAGGCCCGCGGCCTGCTCGGCTGACCGGCACGCACGCGGGCCCGGGTCGCTCGGTGGAGCGGCCCGGGCCCGTCGGCGCGGATCAGGTCAGTGCAGGGTCTCGCCGCGCTCGGCGGCCTCCTTGGCGCGCTGGTACGAGGCCACGATCTCGGCCTCGGCCTCGGTGCGACCCACCCAGGTCGCGCCCTCGACCGACTTGCCGGGCTCCAGGTCCTTGTAGACCTCGAAGAAGTGCTGGATCTCCAGCCGGTCGAACTCACCCAGGTGGTGGATGTCCCGCAGGTGCTCCTGGCGCGGGTCCTCGTAGGGCACGCAGAGGACCTTGTCGTCGCCGCCCTTCTCGTCGGTCATCCGGAACATGCCGATGGTGCGGCAGCGGATCAGGCAGCCGGGGAAGGTGGGCTCGGGGACCAGCACCAGCGCGTCCAGCGGGTCGCCGTCCTCGCCCAGGGTGCCCTCGATGAAGCCGTAGTCGGCCGGGTACTGCGTGGAGGTGAAGAGGGTGCGGTCCAGCCGGATCCGGCCGGTCGCGTGGTCCACCTCGTACTTGTTGCGGTGACCCTTGGGGATCTCAACCGTGACGTCGAAATCCATCTCCCACGCTCCCTCGTTTGCCCACGCTGGCTGACGGAAACCAGTGGCGCCGCCCACCGGACGGGGTGAACGTCCCCCGCCGGCTCCGACCGCCGCATAGTGTTCGGACCGAAGTAGTGTCACCCAAGGCGCTTTTGAGCGGGGGAGGAGGGGGTCGTGGGGAGGGAAGATTCACACTACCGCCCCGAGGGGGTTGACGGGCGCGGATCGCCGGGTTCCGGTTCCGCCGGGGCCACCGGCCGCGTGTCGATCCCCGGGGCCAACCTCTCCCACCGCCCCGGGCCGGCTGCCGGGTCCGCCCCGGTCGGCCGCGCCAACCCCGGGGAGTACGGCCACGCCGACCCCCGGCAGTACGGCCAGGCCGCCCCGCGCGACTACGGGCAGGCCGCTCCACGGGACTACGGCCAGGCCGCCCCGCGCGACTACGGCCAGGCCGATCCCCGGCAGTACGGCCAGGCCGACCCACGCGACTACGGCCCGGGTCCGGCCGCGCCGGTGAGCTGGCCCGGGTACGACGCGCCCGGCGGCATCCCGGTGAGCCCGCCGGTGCCCCCGGTCGGCGCGGCCCCGCCTCCGCCGTCGCCCCCGCCACCACGCCGGCGCCGGCTCGGGCTGGTCGCGGTGCTGGCCAGCGTGCTGATCGTCGCCCTGGCTGCGGTCGGGCTGGCCGTGGTCCGGCCCGGCCCGGTGGCCGGCTGGCTGGGCGGCGAGGACACGCCGACCGCCGCCGCGCAGTCGCCCGAGCCGCCCCCGCCCGCCGTGCTGGCCGGCGCGGACGGCAACGCGCCGCTGCCCACCCCCGAGGGGGTACGCGCCGCGCTCGAACCCCTGGTCAGCGCCGCCGCGCTCGGCGAGCGGGTGAACGTCTCGGTGGCCGACGTGGCCACCGGCCAGGCGCTCTACGGCAGCGGGCAGGACAGTCCGACCGTGCCCGCCTCGGTGACCAAGCTGGCCACCGGGGTCGCCGTGCTGGCGGCGCGCGGCCCGGCGTACCGGATCCCCACCCGGGCGGTCGCCGGCGCGACCCCCGGCGAGGTGGTCCTGGTCGGCGGCGGTGACCCGACCCTCGCGGTCGACAAGAACGGCTTCTACCCCGGCGCGGCCCGGCTGGACGACCTCGCCGCCCAGGTGCGCAAGGCGCTCGGCGGCACCGCCCCGACCAAGGTCACCGTCGACTCGTCGCTGTTCAGCGGCCCGGTCTACGAGCCCGGCTGGGACTCCGACATTCCCACTGGCGGGTTCGGCGCGGCGATCACCGCGCTGATGACCGACGGCGCGCGGCGGGACGCGGCGGAGGCCCGCCGCACCGCCGAGGCCACCAACCACGCCGCCGAGCGGGTGCCTCAGCCGGACCTCACCGCCGGCCGGCAGTTCGCCAAGCTCCTCGGGCTCTCCGGTGCCGCCGCCGAGGTGAAGCGGGGCACCGCGCCCGCTGCCTCCGGCGCGACGGCGACCGACCCGCCCGCTGCTGGCGCCGAGCTGGGCAAGGTCCAGTCGCTGCCGCTGGTCCGCCTGGTCGACATCATGATCAGTGACAGCGACAACGTGATCGCCGAGGTGATGGCCCGACAGGTCGCGCTCGCCAAGGGCAAGCCCGGCTCGTTCGCCGGCGGCGCGGCTGCCACCGACCAGGTGCTCGGCGAGCTGGGGCTGCCGGCCGACGAGATCAGCCTGGCCGACGGCAGTGGGCTGTCCCGCACCAACCGGATCAGCCCCTCGCTGCTCACCGACCTGATCACGCTCGCCGGCAACGGCAGCCACCCCGACCTGGCCGCGATCTTCGGCGGCCTGCCGGTGGGCGGCTGGTCCGGCACCCTGGACGAGCGCTACCAGGCGGCGGTGACGAAGGCCGGTGCGGGCGTGGTCCGGGCCAAGACCGGCACGCTCAGCGGGGTGAACGCCATCGCCGGGCTGGTCACCACGGCCGACGGCCGGCTGCTCACCTTCGCCGTCCTCACCGACCGCACGCCGGACAGCCTCGACGAGACCCGGCAGGCCCTCGACCGGATCTCCTCCGCGCTGGCCGGCTGCGGCTGCGGCTGACCGTCCCACCCGGTGCGACCGGCGTCGATCGGCGCTCGCGAGCCCGGGTGGGGGTGTCGCGGCGCGGGTACGGTGGGTTCATGGCGCAGTTCGTGGACTGGGATCTGGCCGCCGCGACCGCGGGGGCGCTGGGCAAGTCGGGCCCCCGGGTGTCGTACGCCGAGGCCACCGACGTGGTGGGCGAGCTGCGCCGGCTGACCGAGGAGGCCGCGGGGCACGTCGCCGACTACACCGGCCTGCGCTCCCAGGTCAGCCATCCGCCGGTCCGGGTGGTGGACCGCCGGGACTGGGCGGCCGCCAACATCGCCGGGCTGCGCGAGGTGATCACCCCGCTGGTGGACCGGCTGTCCGGCGACAAGCGCCCCGGCCCGCTCACCGAGGCGATCGGTTCCCGGCTCACCGGCGTGCAGGCCGGCACCGTGCTGGCGTACCTGTCCGGCCGGGTGCTCGGCCAGTACGAGGTCTTCGCGGGTGACCCCGGCCAGCTGCTGCTGGTCGCCCCGAACATCGTCGAGGTGGAGCGGAAGCTGGGGGCCGACCCCCGGGACTTCCGGCTCTGGGTCTGCCTGCACGAGGTGACCCACCGGACCCAGTTCACCGCCGTGCCGTGGATGCGGGCGTACTTCCTCAGCGAGGTGCAGGCGTTCGTGGACGCGTCGCACGGCGGCGAGCACCTGCTGGAGCGGCTGCGCCGCGCAGTGGCCACGCTCTCCGACGCGGTGAAGGACCCGGACAGCCGGGCCAGCGTGCTGGACATCGTGCAGACCCCGGCGCAGCGGGCCGTGCTGGACCGGCTCACCGCGCTGATGACCCTGCTGGAGGGGCACGCCGAGTTCGTCATGGACGGCGTCGGCCCGCAGGTCATCCCGAGCGTCGAGTCGATCCGGGCGGCGTTCAACCGCCGCCGCGAGTCCGGCAACCCGCTGGAGAAGGCGATCCGCCGGGTGCTCGGCATCGAGGTGAAGATGCGCCAGTACGCCGAGGGCCGCAAGTTCGTGCACGGGGTGGTGGACCGGGTCGGCATGGCCGGCTTCAACAAGATCTTCTCCTCGCCGCTGACCCTGCCCCGGCTCGACGAGCTGGGCGACCCGGACGCCTGGGTGGCCCGGGTGCACGGCGGGGCGGCGAACATCCCACCAGCCGCCGGCTGAGTTGGTGAGCGCGAGGAGTGAGCCGGGTTTGCGAGCCCCGCAGTCGCGAACGAAGCCGGGCACCGTGAGCGCGAGGAGTGAGCCGGGTTTGCGAGCCCCGCAGTCGCGAACGAAGACAGGCTCCCCGCTCGCCCCGCCGGTCGCCGGCGTCCGGCTCGCCGTACGCCGGGCGTTGACCGGGCTGCCCGGGGCCGGGCCGGTGCTGGTCGCCTGCTCCGGCGGCGCCGACTCGCTCGCCCTGGCCGCGGCCACCGCCTTCGTGGCGCCCCGCCTCGGCCGCCGGGCCGGCCTGGTGACCGTCGACCACGGCCTGCAACCCGGCTCGGCCGAGCGGGCCGAACGGGTGGCCCGCTGGGCGCGCGAGGTCGGTCTCGACCCCGTCGAGGTGGTCCCGGTGACCGTCGCCGGCCGGCCCGGCGGCCCGGAGGCGGCCGCCCGCGAGGCCCGGTACGCCGCCCTGCTGGCCACCGCCCGCGGGCACGGCGCGGCCGGGGTGCTGCTCGGGCACACCCGCGACGACCAGGCCGAGACGATGCTGCTCGCGCTGGCCCGGGGCGCCGGCCCGCACGGCCTGTCCGGCATGCCGGCCTGCCGCGAGTGGGACGGGGTGCCGCTGCTGCGCCCGCTGCTCGACGTCCCCCGCGCCGACACCCGGGAGGCCTGCGCCGCGCTCGGGCTCACGCCCTGGGAGGACCCGCACAACGCCGATCCCGTGTACGCCCGCTCGCGGGTCCGCGCCGACGTGCTGCCCGCGCTGGTCCGGGCGCTCGGCCCCGGGGTGGTGGACAACCTGGCCCGGACGGCCCGCCTGCTGGCCGCCGACACCGCGGCCCTGGACGACCTCGCCGCCGCCGCGCTCGCCGAGGTCCGGGCCGCCGAGGGCGGGCTCTCGGTCGACGGCCTGGCCGCGCTGCCGGCCGCGGTGCGTACCCGGGTGCTGCACGCCTGGGCCCGGGATCTGGGCGCCTCGCCGGCCGCCCTGTCGCACCGGCACGTGGCGGCGCTGGACGCCCTCGTCACGGACTGGCGTGGGCAGGGGCCGGCGTACCTGCCGGGCGGCGTCCCGGTCCGCCGCCACGCCGGGCGCCTCACCACCTGACCCGTGCGGCAGCGCCGCCTCGACTCGCCAGCTCGGCGAGGTGGCGGTGTCCCGGGGGCCGGAGCCCGTCGGGACGGCGGAGCGGGGTCGCCGGGAGCCGCCGGAGGCGGTAGACAGACTCATGGCGTACCCCCGACAGCCGTTGCTCGCCCCCCACGGTGCCGTCGCGACCAGCCAACCGCTCGCGGCGGCCGCGGGCCTGGCCGTGCTGCGGCGCGGCGGCAACGCCGTCGACGCGGCGCTGGCCACCGCGATCACCCTGACCGTGGTGCAGCCGTCCTCGAACGACATCGGCGGCGACCTGTTCGCCATCGTCTGGGACGGCGACCGGCTGCACGGGTTGAACGCCTCCGGCCGTTCCCCGGCGGCGCTCACCCGGTAGCTGGTGCTGGCCGCGACGGGCCGGCGCGGTGCGCCGCCGGTCGATGCGCTCGGCGGGGCGCAGGGCGAAGGGTCGACCGTGCCGGCCCGGCCGGACGCTGCTGGTCGAGCCGGACCTCGACCCCGGACTGGTTGCGGGGTTGCGGTCGCGCGGGCACGAGATCACCGTCGCGGCCGAGCCGTCGGTCTTCGGGTACGGCCAGGCGATCTGGCAGGCGCCCGGCGGCGGCTACGTGGCCGGGTCGGAGTCCCGGGTCGACGGCGCGATGCTGGGCTGGTGATCAGGCGTCGACCCGCTCCCGGAACGTCGTCCGGTAGGCGTGCGGGGTGGTGCCGACCCGGCGGGTGAAGTGGTGCCGCAGCGCCGCCGCATCGCCGAACCCGGCCTGGTCGGCGACGTTCTCCACGCTCAGCCGGGTCTCCTCCAGCAGCCGCCGCGCGAGCAGCACCCGCTGGTTGGTCAGCCAGTCGTGCGGGGTCGTGCCGGTCTCGGCGCGGAACCGCCGGGCGAAGGTACGCGCCGCCATCCCGGCCCGGGCGGCCAGCTCGTCCACGGTCACCGTCCGGTCCAGGTGCCCCATGAGCCACTCCAGCACCGGCTCCAGGGTGGGCGCCTCGGGCGCCTTGGGGATGGGCGCCTCGACGTACTGGGCCTGGCCGCCGTCGCGGTGCGGCGGGACGACCATCCGGCGGGCCAGCCGCGTGGCCGTGGCCGAGCCGTGCGCCTGGCGGACCAGGTGCAGGCAGGCGTCGATGCCGGCGGCCGTGCCGGCGCTCGTGAGCAGCCGCCCGTCCTGCACGTAGAGCGAGTTGCAGTGCACCCGGGCCGCCGGGAACCGTTCCTGCAGGTCGTCGACGTGCCGCCAGTGGGTGGTGCAGTCGCGCCCGTCGAGCAGCCCCGCCTCGCCGAGCACGAACGCCCCGGAGCAGACGCTGAGCAGCCAGGCGCCCCGGTCGGCGGCCCGGCGCAGCGCGGCCAGCACCGGCTCGGGGACCGGCGTCGTTCCGTCGCCGTGGGCGGGCACGGCCACCAGGTCGGCGTCCTCGACCGGGGTCAGGTCGGCGGTCGGGGTGAGCAGGAAGCCGGAGCGGCTGCGGACCGGCCCGCCGTCCACCGTGCAGACGTCGAACCGGTAACCGGGGAAGCCGTCGGCGGTGCGGTCGGTGCCGAACACCTCGGCGACGACGCCGAGTTCGAACGCCGCGACCTCTTCGAGGGCCACGACGGCGACGGATCGAATCATGTGACGAGGGTAACCCGACGGGTGGCAGGAAATCGAGGCCCACTGGCATTCCTGCCACTGTCCGATGGGGGCGGCGGCTCGCAGACTTGATGGTGTCCGGTGCGCACCGGCGGCGAAAAACACATCAACCACGCGAAAGCGAGCGCCGCCATGACCGTTCTGCTGCTCCTGCTCTTCCTGCTTCTCCTCGTCGGCGCCAGCGCCTTCGGGTTGACCGCCGACACCCGGGACTCGGCCGATTGGAAGCCGACCGAGGACGGACGCCGCTGGCGCTCCCGCACCTGCTGAGGTGATTTGCCCCGTCTGCGCCGTTAATCCTCGGCGGGACCGCGCCAAAAGGGGCGGCCCCGCCGACGGAGGCCATCCGGCGTACGGCAGGCTAGGAGCATGGCTGACGGCTCCTGGTACGACGCCGACATCGACCACGTAATCATCTCCGAGGCGCAGATCCGCGAGAAGACCGCGGAACTGGCCAAGCAGGTCTCGGCGGACTACGCCCACGTCGAGGACGGTCTCCTGCTCGTCTGCGTGCTCAAGGGCGCGGTCATGTTCATGGCCGACTTCGCCCGCGCGCTCGGCCGCCAGGGCCCGCCCGCCGAGCTGGACTTCATGGCCATCTCCTCGTACGGCCAGGGCACCACCTCCTCCGGGGTGGTGCGGATCCTCAAGGACCTGGACCGCGACATCGCCGGCCGGCACGTGGTGGTCGTCGAGGACATCGTCGACTCCGGTCTGACCCTCTCCTGGCTGCTGCGCTACCTGGAGTCGCGCTCCGCGGCCAGCGTCGAGGTGGTCGCCCTGTTCCGCAAGCCGGACGCGGTCAAGGTGCCGGTCCCGGTGAAGTACGTCGGCTTCGACATCCCGACCGAGTTCGTGGTCGGCTACGGCCTCGACTTCGGTGAGCGCTACCGCGAGGTGCCCTACGTCGGCGTGCTCAAGCCCGAGGTCTACGCCCGGGCCTGACCCCGGCGCCCGGCCGGTCGTCAGCCGACATTCAGCGGGCTCTCAGTCTTCCGGTCTACGGTAGAGGCCGGTGACGTGGAGGCACTCTCCACGCCCGACCCCTCGAACCGCGTGACCGTGCGGGCGGGTGGCCGGGTGGGGAGCTCCCCGCCACGCCGGCTCAAACCCGGGTTCGCCGTACGCGTAAGTGCCGGGCTCGCAAGCTCACATCTGGCGCGAACGGTGTACCGTCGAATGACCGCGGCGCGGCAGTTGACGCGCCTCGGGGTCGGGGCCGGCCCGCACGGCGGCTGCGGCCGCCGCCCGAGGCGGCGACACCATTCAGACGGTCAGGACGTCGATCAGGAGGATGCGGGCGCCTCGGTGCCCGACAACAGCATGGAACGTACGCGTTTCTTCCGCCGACCGGTGGTCTGGATCATCCTGGTCATCCTCGGCGCCGTTGTGCTCAGTCAACTCTTCACGGCTGGCCCGAGCTACCACCGCGTGGACACGTCGGTGGCGCTCGACCAGCTCCACACCGCGAAGATCAATAAGGCGGTCTTCCAGGACAAGGAGCAGACGCTCCAGCTCGACCTGGCCCAGAAGACGAAGTTCGGCGACACCACGACCGACCGGATCGAGGCCCAGTTCCCCTACGAGGTGGGCGGCCAGGTCTGGAACGAGGTCCTGGACGCCAAGGCGGCCAACCGGGTCACCGGCCCGGCCGACACCAAGGTCTCCTCGGACAGCATCTGGGTGAGCCTGCTGGTCAACCTCCTGCCCATCGCGCTGCTCGTGCTCCTGCTGCTGTTCTTCATGTCGCAGATGCAGGGCGGCGGCTCGCGGGTGCTCAACTTCGGCAAGTCCAAGGCGAAGATGATCACCAAGGACACGCCGAAGACCACCTTCGCGGACGTGGCCGGGGCGGACGAGGCCGTCGAGGAACTGCACGAGATCAAGGACTTCCTGCAGAACCCGGCGAAGTACCAGGCCCTGGGCGCCAAGATCCCGAAGGGCGTGCTGCTCTTCGGCCCGCCCGGCACCGGCAAGACCCTGCTGGCCCGCGCGGTCGCCGGCGAGGCCGGCGTGCCGTTCTACTCCATCTCCGGCTCGGACTTCGTCGAGATGTTCGTCGGTGTCGGTGCCAGCCGGGTCCGCGACCTCTTCGAGCAGGCCAAGTCGAACGCGCCGGCCATCGTCTTCGTCGACGAGATCGACGCCGTCGGCCGGCACCGTGGCGCCGGCATGGGCGGCGGCCACGACGAGCGGGAGCAGACCCTCAACCAGTTGCTGGTCGAGATGGACGGCTTCGACACCAAGGGCGGGGTCATCCTGATCGCCGCCACCAACCGACCGGACATCCTCGACCCGGCGCTGCTGCGCCCGGGCCGCTTCGACCGGCAGATCCCGGTCGACGCCCCCGACATGGAGGGCCGCAAGGCCATCCTGCGGGTGCACGCCAAGGGCAAGCCGTTCACGCCCGACGTCGACCTCGACTCGGTCGCCCGGCGCACCCCCGGCTTCAGCGGCGCCGACCTGGCCAACGTGATCAACGAGTCCGCGCTGCTCACCGCCCGCAAGGACCAGCGGGCGATCACCAACGACTCCCTGGAGGAGTCGATCGACCGGGTGATCGCCGGTCCGCAGCGTCGGACCCGGGTGATGAGCGACCAGGAGAAGAAGATCACCGCGTACCACGAGGGTGGGCACGCGCTGGTCGCCTGGGCGCTGCCGCACGCCGCGCCGGTGCACAAGGTGACCATCCTGTCCCGGGGGCGGTCGCTGGGCCACACCCTGGTCCTGCCGACCGAGGACAAGTACACCCAGACCCGGGCCGAGATGATCGACACCCTGGCGTACGCGCTGGGTGGCCGGGCCGCCGAGGAGCTGGTCTTCCACGAGCCCACCACCGGCGCCGGCAACGACATCGAGAAGGCCACCCAGCTGGCCCGCGCGATGATCACTCAGTACGGCATGAGCTCCAAGCTCGGCGCGATCAAGTACGGCACCAGCGGGGACGAGCCGTTCCTCGGCCGCAACATGGGCCACGAGCGGGACTACTCGGACGCGGTGGCCGCCGAGATCGACGGCGAGATGCGGGCGCTGATTGAGCTGGCCCACGACGAGGCCTGGGAGATCCTGGTGGAATACCGGGACGTCCTGGACAACATCGTGCTCGAACTGATGGAGAAGGAGACCCTCTCCACGGCCGACATGGCCCGGATCTGCGCCCGGGTGGCGAAGCGCCCGCCGATGGCCCCCTACCACGGCTTCGGCAAGCGTCAGCCCTCCACGGAGCCTCCCGTGCTCACGCCCGCGGAGAAGGAGACCCTCAAGGCGCAGGCCCAGGCCGACGGCGCCGCGGTCGGCGGGTCTCCCTCGAACAACTCGGACGGTACCCACTGACCACCGACCCGACGGCCAGCTCCCGCAACCGGGGGCTGGCCGTCTCCGCGACCGAGCCCGACGGCGACGACGCGCTCGACTACGTCGCCGCGCGCCTGATCAGCGGCAAGCTGACCGGGCGGCCCGTGGAGGAGAGCGTCGACCTGGGCCGCATCGAGAAGGCGGTCCGGGAGATCCTCGTCGCCGTCGGTGAGGACCCGGACCGGGACGGCCTCCAGCAGACGCCGGCCCGGGTCGCCCGCGCGTACGCGGAGCTCTTCGCGGGCCTGCGGGTGGACCCGGCGCAGGTGCTCAGCACCACCTTCGAGGCCAACCACGAGGAACTGGTGCTCGTCCGGGACATCGACGTGATGAGCCTCTGCGAGCACCACCTGCTCCCGTTCCGGGGCAGCGCGCACATCGGCTACATCCCGGGGCCGGACGGCCGGATCACCGGCCTGTCCAAGCTGGCCCGGCTGGTGGAGGTGTTCGCCCGGCGCCCGCAGGTGCAGGAGCGGCTCACCTCCCAGATCGCCGATCTGCTGATGAACAAGCTGGCGCCGCGCGGCGTCGTGGTGGTGCTCGAGTGCGAGCACATGTGCATGGCGATGCGCGGCATCCAGAAGTCCGGCGCCAAGACGATCACCTCGGCGGTCCGGGGCACCCTCAAGCACGACGCCAAGTCGCGCGCCGAGGCGATGGCCCTGATCATCCCGCGCTGACCGCACCGCACCGGGCCTTTCCCCCACGGGAGGGGCCCGGTGTCGTGTCCGGACTCAGCCCGCCAGCATGGCCAGCAGCAGGCCGGCCGTGGTCAGCACCGCTGGGACCAGGCAGACCAGCGCGCCGAAGCGGGGAGTCCGGTCCACCCGGTCGGCCGGGCGGGGCCGGAACAGCCGCCCCACCGCGAGCCAGCCCAGCATGAACGCGACCGCCGGCAGCGGCAGCCCCACCACCAGCGCGAGCACCGTCACCGGTCCGGTGCCGGTGGCGAGGAGGAGCGTGAGCTGGACCAGCGGCACCACCAGCGCCAGCGGCCCGTAGACCAGCAGGTTGCGGGGGTGCGACGGCCAGCGGGCCAAGCGCGGCAGGCCGCGCGCGGCGAGGCTGTCGTCCGCCGCGTCCGCCCAGCCCCGGGCGGTCCGCAGGGCGGCCAGCACCGCCGCCGGCCCGGCCGCCATCGGCCGGGCCGCCTCGGACACCTCCGGGGGCGTCGGCACCAGCGAGAGCGCCGGGACGCCCAGCTCCCGCAGCCGCGACTGCTGAGGGGCGAGCCGCTCGCGGACCGCGGTCAGCTCCTCCCGGGCCGCCGCCACGGACCGGGCCTGCTCGCCGGCGGCGGTCGCCGCAGCCCGGCGTACGCCGTCGAGCTGGCGGGCGGCGGCCACATAGTCCGCCCAGGCCGCCCCGGCCGGGTCCAGGTCGACCGTCGGGCCGCCGGACCGGGGCGCGGGCACCGCCGTACCGGTCTCACTCAAGGTGCCTCCTCCCCGAACGGCACCAGCACCGTGCCCTGCTCGCCCGGGCCGTCCCAGATCACCGCGCGGCCCGGCCGGGGTCGCCAGAGCACCGGCCGGTCGAAGAGCTGCTCCAGCCGGCTGCCGGGCACGTCGGTGACCACCACGGCGGTGAGCTTGTCCACCTCGCCCTCCGGGCCGAGCAGCCCGGCCAGCGGCGCCACCGTGCGCCACCAGCCGAGCAGGTGCCGGCCGGCCGGCGGCCCCTCCAGCAGCAGCGCACGCAGCAGCTCGGGCGGCAGCTCGGTCGCGTCCGGCACGTCCAACCCGAACACCACCAGGTAGCCCGGCTCGTCGGCCGCCATCGCGGCCCGCAGCCCGGTCACGTCGACGGTCTCCACCCGGTGCCGCCCGGCCAGCTCGGCGGCGAGCACGCCGGCCGGCTCGGCCGAGCCGTTGGCCAGCGGCGCCAGCACGAATCGCGCCGCGCCGGGGTGGGCCGCCGCCGCGCTGCGGACCGCCGTGACCAGCAGCCGCTCGGCCTCCTCGTCCCGTCCCAGCACGGCCAGGTTCCGGCCGGCGGCCGGCCCGAGCGGCACGGCCACCGTGGAGCGCCGGACGTCCACCGCCCGGCCGAGCAGCGCGGCCGGCGCGTGCGCCCGGCCGGCCAGCGCCGCCCGGTGCCGCGGGTCGTTGGCGAGCAGCGGACGGGCGAACCCGGCGAAGACCACCGGCGGGGTGACCCCCTCGGGCCGGGCGGACCAGAGCCGGTGCCGCAGGTCGGCGAGGACCGCCGGGTCCTCGTGCGGGTCGGGGAACCGGATCATCCGCTCGTGGCCGCGGGTCGCGCCGCGGGGGCCGCCCAGCCCGCCGGCGGTGTTCACCACGGCGCTGCCCACCGGAAGGCCGGCGGCCGCGTCATTGGTCGGTTCCAGCACGGCCGAACCGCCGGGCAGTGCCACCCGGACCGGGAACTGGCCGAGCAGTGGATCGCGGGGGCCGCCGATGCCGAGGTCGCCCTCGCCGGCCAGGACCAGGTGGATCCCGTACGACCGGGCGGCGCGGGCCAGCCCGTCGAGCCGGGCCAGCAGGTCGGCGGCGAGCCGGTCCCGATCCCGCAACAGCAGCGGGAAGTTGTCGATCACGCAGACGATCCGGGGCAGCGACTGGTGCTGGCGCAGCTCGGCGTAGCGCTGCCCGCCGGCCCGGCGGGCCGCCTCCTCCCGGCGGTGCAGCTCGGCCTCCAGCTCGCCGAGCACGTCCGCCACGTACTCGCGGTCGGCGGCCATCCCGGCGGCCCGGACCTGCGGCACCCAGGACCGGTCCCGCTCGGTCTGGAGGAACTCCACGAAGGACTCGCCGTCGTCGAGGTCGGCCAGGTAGAGGACCAGCTCGTCGGGGCCGTAGCGGGCCGCCAGGCCGAAGAGCGCGTCGGTGAGGAACGCCGACCGCCCGGCCTGCGAGCGGCCGCTGACCAGCCAGTGCGGGGTCAGCTCGGTGAAGCCCAGGCTGACCGGCCGCCCCGCGGCGTCACCGACCGTCGTGGTGAGCCCGTCGACCGAACCCTCCGCCCAGAGGTCACCCTCCGGCAGCAGGTCGGTGAGGGCCAGGCGGGAGCCGTCCTCGATCTGCCGGACCAGCCGCTGGCACACCCCGGCGACCAGTTCGCCGGGGGGATCCTCGTCGAGGAAGACCGGGCAGTTCAGCCCGCCCGCCGACTCCGCCCCGGGACTGCTGAACCCGGCGGAGGGTGGGTCGCCGACCAGCGCGTACGCGGTGCGCACCGCGAGCGGGGTGGCCTGCGGCAGCGGCGCCCCGGCGGGCCAGCCGGCCACCACCAGATGCAGCCCGGCCCGGGGACCCTGGGCGGCCAGCTCGGCGAGCCGGTCGAGATCGGACGGTGCGGCCCCGTGGGGCAGGGCGGCTACCGTGAGCAGCAGCGTGCGGTCGTGCCCGCGCTGTCGAGCGGTGCCGGCAGCCACCCACTGCTCGGCCTCGGCCAGCACCGCCCGGAGCCCGGACAGGTCGGTCGCGGGCGGCGGCAGCAGGCCCGCGTCGGCGAGCGCCGCGTAACCGGCGAACGTGTCACCCGGGCCGCCGTCGACCGCGCGCGCCAGCAGGGCACCGGCCGGGCTGGCCGCGAACAGCCGCAGCAGCAGAGCCCGGAGCAGCCCCGCCACCCGCGGATCGCCGGCGTCGGCGTCAACGCTCAGGTGTCCACTGCCGAGCAGCGGCACCAGCGCCGGGAACCGGGCGTCGTCCAGCGGCGCCGCGGCGCCGACCCGGACGAACGCGGGCGGACCGTCCACGGGCGGGGTCGTCGGGGTCAGCGTCTCCAGCGGGTCGCCGGCCCAGCCCGGCGCAGCGACCGCCGCCGCGGCCCGGAGCCGCTCGGCCAGCTCGTACTGCCGGTGGTGGTCGGCGGGGGCGGGCCGGATCTCGTCGAGGATCCCGGCCGCCGCGGTCGCGGTGGCCTCGGCCCTGCGGTGCAGCGCGGCGGCCCGGCCGGCGCGCGCCTTCGGACTCGCCACCCGTCCACCTCTCTTCCCGAGGCCGACATCTCCTCCCCGGTGGACGGTATCCCAGCCGGCGGCCGTCCTCCGGGATGTCGGTCGGCGCGGTGCTCGGCTCGGCGGTGAGCAGCCTCACCCGCCGGACGCCGTCCGCCGTTCGCCACGATCCGCCAGTTCTCAGGCATTGGGTACGCGGCGCGCAGCCGATAGCCTCAAAATGTGGAATCAGTGCAGCCCCCCGCCGGTTCCCAGGTCTCCCGCGTACCGGCGCAGCGGACCCCGCCCGAGCAGTTGGCGCCGCCCGCGCCCGCTCCGGCGCCGGTACGCCCGAAGCGGCGGCTGCGCACCGTGCTCGCCGTGGTCGCCGGGGTGCTGGCACTGGTCTGTGCCGGCGGCGGCATCGTCGGTTTCGTGCTGTACGACCGGGCAACCGCGCCCGACCGAAGCGCGCCGGACGTGGTGGTGGCCAACTACATCCAGGCTTTTCTGATCGATCGCAACGACACGAAGGCGCAGGAGTATGCCTGCACGTCCGGCGCCGATCTCGACGCAGTCCGGGCCCTCCGGGCTGAGCTGGAGCAGCGTGAAGCCAACTTCAATGTTGTCATCAAAGTGAGTTGGGGTCCTCTCGCCCGCGCACAGGATGGGGAAGCCGAGTCCGTGACGACGACTTTGGCGATCTCAAGCTCATCGAACGGCCAGCCGCGAAGCAGCCGCCGGGAGGTCTGGCGGTTCCACGTCGTGAATAACGACGGCTGGCGAGTCTGTGGGGGCAGCAAGATCGGTTGAGTGCCAGTCACTCCAGCCAGAGCAGGTGCACCGGCACCTCCAGCGTGGTCGGAGCCTGGCCACGCCAGGCCCAGCGGTACCACTCCAGCTCCGGGGCCACCCGGACGCAGATGTCCCCGTCCGCGCCGGAGTAGGTCTCGGTGACCGCGCGCAGGTCGCGCTGCTCGGTCGCCCCGGTCACGTGCACCACGCGCCGCCCGGTGACCGAGTCGGCCTCGAAGACCGGAGTGGGCGGGCGTCGGGTGGGCGCGTCGAGCGAGACCAGCCGGATGCCCGACTCGGTCGCCCCGGCCGACGGTCGCTCGCCCACGGTCTCCACCCACACCCGCTCCACCGGCACCAGCGGTGCGAAGACCTCCACCTGCTCCGACTCGGCGCGGTACCACTCGTGCTCCGGGATGACCGGCACATAGGTCCGGCTGCCCTGCACCACCCGCTCGTCGGCGCGCAGGTCACCGCGCCAACCGAGGCCGGGCAGGCCGACCAGCACGCGGCGGCCGCGCAGCTCGATCCGGCCGGTGGCCGGGACGACCTCGACCGGGCGGGGCGGCTGCGGGGCCCAGTCGGGCCGGTCCGCGAAGGGGTCGGGCAGCGGGTTGCTCATGTGCCGGTGCGCCTCACGCGGTCCCGTCCACTGGGGCGCCCCGCCCGCGCATGAACGGCACCGGGTTGATCGCGCCCCGGCTGGACCGGTCGCTGTCCACATGCACCTCGAAGTGCAGGTGCGGGCCGGAGGAGTTGCCGCTGGTGCCGGAGAGGCCGATCACCTCGCCCGCCTCCACGAGCTGGCCCGGCACCACCCGGGGGCGCTCGACCATGTGGCAGTAGCGGGTGATGTATCCGCCGGCGTGCAGGATGTCCACGAACCAGCCGCAGCCGCCCTTGTCCGGCCAACCGTCGCGGTCGCAGTCGCGCTTCCCGGAGTGGTCAGGGTCGCAGCGGGCCACCAGCACCCGGCCCGCCGAGGCGGCGTGGATGGGTGTGCGCTTGTCCGCGGCGAGGTCGACCCCGTTGTGGCTGGGCCGCGCTGTGGTGCGGAAGCCGGAGACGACGCCGCCGGGAAGCGGGGCGGTCCAGCCGGAGGCGGCGATCCGGGCCCCGGCGGCGGCGTCGCAGACCGCCTTGCCGGCGATCTCGACGGTCCGGGCGGCCCCGCCGGCGAGCGCGTCCACGATGCGACCCGCCAGGTCCTCGTGCTTGGCGTAGGCGTCCGGGAAGGCGCTGACCTGCACCCGCTGCGCCACCACGGTCAGCGGCCGGTCCTGCCAGTTCCGCACCTTGACCATCTTCTCGTAGAACTTCCGGGCCGTGTACGAGGGAGTCATCCGCTGCTCGACGCTGCCCCACCCCGGCCGCTGCTGGAACAGGCCGAGCGAGTCGTGGTCGGCGCCGACGCCCTCGTGCGGCAGGGCCAGCGACGCCGGCACCTTGCGGTTGGCGAGGTTGCGCAGCCCGGACTCCTGCATCGCGGTGGCCAGCGCGATCACCCAGCCGCGGGCGGGCACCTTCATGTCCTGGCCGACCTTGATGATGACGGCGGCGTTGCGGAGCTGGCCGTCGCCGTACTCGGTGAAGCGCGGCATGTCCCCGGTGAGGTTGACCTGGTAGGCCGGGTCACAGTTCAGGCCGGCGAGCGCACCGTCCTTCTGGTCGCCGCCCAGTTCGGTGAGGAGGAACGCGCCCGCGCCGCCGACGCAGCAGAGCAGGGTGAGCACCATGGTGACCGCGATGAGCAGCGCGCCGACCCGCAGCTTGCGACGGACCGGTGCGGTGGCACCGGACGCGGCGCTCACTGTCGCTCCCAGTCGACCGCGTCCACCAGCCACCGGCCGTCGGGGGCCACCAGTTCGAGCCGGAGCCGGCCGTCGTCGAGTGGAACCAGCACCTCCACGAAGGACTCCGTCCGGGGCCGGAGGGTCACCCCGCCGGTCATCCGGCTGGCGGGCACGGTCTCCGGGTCGGCGCCGGTCATCTTCTCGGCGAGCGCGGGTGTGGAGAGCGGCCGCAGGCGTGACTGCCACGCCTCGCCGCTGCTGCCCGGGCCGGTCAGCCAGGCGGTGGTGAACCGGCTCGCGGTCTGCTCCGGGGTGGCCTCGCCGGGTCGGGTCTTGGGGGAGACCGCCGCCGGCGGGCTCGACAGCACCCCGTCGTCACCGGCATGCGGGTTGGCCGTGCTGATCGGCTGGCTCGGGCGGGTGCTCAGCCCGAGGGTCGAGTCGACCGGGCCGGAGACCAGCCGGGCCGCGCCGATCACGCCGAAGACCAGGACGGCGATCACCAGGGCGACACCGAGCCGGGACCGCAGTAGCCGGGTGAACAGGAATTCCAGTGCCCGCCGCACCGGTCTCACCGTGCCTCGGAGCGGATCCGCGGCGCCGGCTTGGGCGCGGGGGCGCGCTCGGCCGAGTCCGGCCGGTAGACGGCGAAGGACGGCGCCTCCTCGGGCACGTCCGGTCCCGTCCAGTTCGCCTGGCCGCGGCGGGGCCGGGGTGCGGTCGGGCGGCCGGACCCGCGTTCGGCCGGTGGGGCTCCCTCGGGCCGCTCCCGCCCGCCGGTCCGTTCCCGTTCGACCACCGTGACGGTGTGCGCCGGGTCCTCGTGCCGGGCCTCCGGCCGGAGGCTGCGCTGGTCGGCCGTCACGGCGCGCCGCCGCCCCATCGCGGGCTCGGCGGTGCCGCCCGGCTCGGCCACGTCGAGGCGAGCCGCGACCCGCATGTCGCGGAAGAACCGCCGGTGCCAGGAGCCCGCCGAGCTGACCGCCTCGCTGCTGTCCTTGCCGCCGAGCTGCGTGATCCGCCGGTACGGGCGGAGCAGCAGCCAGCCCACCACGCCGCAGAGCCAGACCAGGACCACCTGGAGCCAGCCGGGCAGGGTCGGTGTGTTCATGATCAGATCCACGGCGAACAGGTAGATGGCCGCGCCCGTACCGAAGATGGCAATGTTGAACACTGCGGCGACCACGGCGTTGGCCAGCCGCCGGAGGCCGGCGCTCGCCGGGCGCATCAGCCCGACCGTGCCGAGGATCGGCGCGGCGATCACCGCCCAGCGGAAGATCAGGAAGCCGAGCAGCACCAGCAGCGAGGCGGTCAGGTCGAACATCGCGAAGAGCAGCGAGGCCAGCACCGCGATGAAGCCCGCCCCGATCCGGTCCATGTCCCGGACGCCCTGCAGGTACTCGTACGCCTCCGGGTCCTCCGACTTGATCTGCTCGGCCACCCGGGCCCACTGCTGTTGCTTGGCCTTGATGACCACATCACGGGTGGCGGGGTTCGCGCGGATCGACTCCGCTTCATCCCAGGTCAGCGACTTGGCGTCGTAGAGCGCAAGACCGTACTTCTTGGCGGTCTCGCTGTCGGCCGAGCCGAGCACGCCGCGTAGCCAGTTCCGGTAGAGCATGGTCTCGGTGGCGGTGTCGCTGGCCCGCACGGCCGGGGGCCGGTGGTCCTTGCACGCCGCGGGGTTCGGGTCGTCGCACTGCCCCGGAGGCGTGTCCTTGGAGGTCGGGCCGACGGCGTCGTGCACCACGCCGAGGGTGGTGATCAGGGTGCTGTCGGCGATGTTCGCCGACTTGACCGGCCAGGCGGCCAGGGCGGTCACCGCCACCATCACCAGGATCGCCCAGCCCGCCGTGGTCATGGCGTTGCTCATGTCCGACTGGCGCGAGCGCCAGAGCAGGTAGAGGCCGACCACGCAGATGGTGATGATGCCGAAGACGCTGAACACCTTCTGGTAGACGGCCTTGGTGGCCTGCTCCACGAGCGGGTCGGCCCAGCGCCACATCGTCCGCGGGTCCCAGGCGCGCTCGCGCAGCGCGTTCGACGCCCCGATGATCGCGTTGGCGAACATGAACTCGCCGTTCGCGACCATCGTGGTGAAGCGGTAGTCCGGATGCAGCACCGAGGAGGCGCAGCCGCCGTCGACGTCGTACGTCGTGTAGCTGTATCCGGCGTACCCGTAGTCGCTGTAGAGGCCCTTGGGGCCGGGCTGCTTGGCGGAGTCGGGGCGGGAGGCGAACCATCCGGCCAGGCCGGAGTCCGGCGCGCCGGGCACGGGCGCGTTGCGGCACTCGACCTGGTCCTCGCTGACCGCCTTGAGCTCGGCGACGCAGGCGCGGAAGTTAACCTGCCACTCCTTGGTGCTGCACAGCTCGGCCCGGGCCTGGGCGGCCGGCCCGGCGGCGTACGCGGGTGTCGCCCCGACCAGCGGCCAGGCGATGGTGGCCCCGGCCAGTACGCCGAGCGCGAGGAGGAGCGCCGCGATCCGTGCCCGGGCCCTCGCCATGTCACGCCTCCAGATCAGCCAGGACGGTCGGCAGCTGCCCGGCGGCCTGGGCGACCGCTGCGGGGGTGGTGTCCAGGTGTTCCAGCAGCCCGTCGACGTACGACACGTCGACCCGGACCTTCTGCACGCGACCGTCGACGTCGCGCATGACGAACTCGCGGAAGCCGAGCCGGGCGGCCGAGCCGCTGTCGGCCTGGGACAGCGAGGCGAGGGTGGCCTCGTAGCCGTCGTTGACCGGCACCCGGAGCAGCCGCAGCGCCTCGGAGGCGATCTCGGTGTCCTCGGCGATGCGGCCGACGAACACGGTGGAGACCAGGTTCTGCACGTCGAGCCCGAGGATGTCCTTCGGGTTCTGCGAGGCGACCAGCGCGGCCAGGTTCCACTTGCGGGAGTCGCGGGCGAGGCGGACCAGGAACGACCGGCCGGAGCGCCAGCCCTCCATGAAGTGCGCCTCGTCCAGGCCGACCAGCTTGCGGGAGGACATCGAGCCGCCGTAGCAGCGGCGGACGGCCAGCCGGTGCGCGGTGTGCAGCATCGGCAGGGCCAGCGCCTCCTCGGCCGACCAGTACTCCCGCTCGATCTTGAGGTCGGGCAGCCGGAGCCCGGCCATGGTGATCACGGTGAGCGCCGCGTCGGCGCCGAGCAGCCCCTCCGGCGGACGGCCGAAGAAGAGCATGGCCAGCGGCATCTCGGCGGTGTCGAGGAGCAGGTTGGCCAGCTCCCGGCCGGCGTCGTCGTCGAGCCCCTGCAGGCAGGCCACCACGTCGTCCAGGGTGGAGGCCTCCTCGGCCGGCACCTGGCGTACGGCGTGCCGGAACAGGGTGGCCGTGGACGCCTCCCGGGCCACCTGCGGCGGCACCAGCATCATGCAGATGTCCTGCACCAGCATCCGGCGCTCGGCGCGGGCGTTGGAGACCGCGATCTCGAACTCCCGGTCGCCGGCCGCCCCGGCGCCGAACTCGCTGCGCAGCGGCGTGGGGATCAGCGCGTACGGGGCCAGGGTGCCCTGCTCCGAGCCGGTGAGGTTGAGCACCCGCGAGTACGGCGCCAGCTCGGGCATGGCGCAGAGCCGGGCCAGCGGGCCGGACGGGTCGAGCAGCGTCACCTGCACGCCGCGCCGGGCGGCCAGGTAGCCGAGCGCGCCGAGCAGGGTGGACTTGCCACCGCCCGGCTCGGCGACGAAGACGGCGAGGCCGGAGCGCTCGCGTACCTCCATGGGGAAGTGCAGGTCGAGGAAGACCGGGCGGCGGCAGGTGCCGGCGGTCCGGCCGATCAGGTCGCCGCGCCGGTCGCCGACCGTGGAGGCGGCCTGGGGCAGCGCGGCGGCGAGCAGGTTGACCGGCATCCGCCGGACGTAGCCGGTGTTGGCGATCGGCTCGCCGGGGATGAACTCGCGGGCCAGCCAGTCCTGGTTCTTCGGGTGCTGGAGCGAGATGCGCAGCTCGCGCGAGTAGAGCTGGATGAGCCGGCGGGCCCGTTCCAGGCACTCCTCGCGGGTCCGGCCGCCGACCGCGATGCGGTGCCAGCCGTGTGCGCGGGCCGAGTCCACCGGCAGGCCGGTGGTCATCTCGTCGCCGATCACCAGGGCCCGCTTGGCCAGCCGCTCCAGCTCGGGCGGGGCGTCGATGCCGTGCTCGGCGTAGTCGAGCTGCTGGGAGCGGATCATCCGGAGCCGGTGTTCGAGGTTCCGGAAGGAGTCGCCGGGGCCGAGGATGTCGACCCGCGTGGAGAGCTCCATCGGCCAGGGCAGCCGCTCGTGGAAGTGCAGCCAGGGCTCGTGCCGCTCGGGGATCTCCAGCGGTTCCATCCGGCCGACCGCGAGCACGGCCACGTGCCGTTCCTCGCCGGTCATCCGGTTGACCAGCTTCACGGTGGAGCCGTACGGGGTGCGGTAGCGCTCGACCTGCTCGGTGAGGGCCAGCAGATCGCCGCGTTCCCACCGCCCGTTGGTGATCGGGGACAGCACGCCGGGTGGCGCCATGCAGAGCGCCACCGAGCGGTAGAGCAGCCACTCCAGCTCCTGCGCGGTGACCCGGCGGCCGCGCATGCCGAACGCGCCGAGCACCTCGTCGAACTGCTCGACGGTGCGGCCCAGCCGGCGCCGCTCGCCGTCGGCGGTGCCCCGGCCGAAGGTGCGCAGCAGCCGCTCGGTGAGCGAGTCGCCGAGCGAGCGGCGGGCGAAGGTGACGCCGAGGTAGGTCTGCCCCTCGGCGTGGTTGACCGCCATCAGGTGCCGCTGCGCCGCGACCAGATGGTCGGCCCAGCCGGTGGTGCCGGGCACGTCGGGCAGCGGCGCGGCGGTGTGCGCGTCGATGGTGCGGGCCCACTCGTCGGCCGGGAACGGCCGGGTGGTGCGGCGCAGGTGCAGCCGGAAACCGGCCAGGCCGGCGTACTGCTCGGAGATCGCCGAGAGCAGCGCCTCGCGCTCGGCGTCGGGGCGGAACGCCCAGCGCACCTCGGGCAGCCAGTACCAGGCGGTGACCGTGTTGGGAGTGAAGGTGAGGTGGCCGGCGATCTCGGTGACGGCCAGTTCGACCGAGGGGTCCCGGTCGCCGAACTTGATCTTCGGGGCCCGGACCCGGACCGGCTTGGCGGGCTTTCCGCCGCGCTCCGGGGACCGCTGCCGGGGCGGGGCCACCTCCCGGTTGGGCGGCGGGCTGACCTCGCGGGTGGGGGCGGTGGTCATCTCGCGCCCGTTCGGACGGGCCGGCTCGGCCGGCCGTCGGTCGGGCCGGCGGCCGGGGCGCTCGACCGGGCCCCCGGGCTCGGTCGGCTCCGGCTCGACGGTGGGCCGGAGCGCCGGGAGCCGGTCGCCGACCTGGTGCGGCACCCGGGTACGGGCGCCCGGCGCCGACTCGAGGGCGGGCTGCTCCGGCGGCTCGAGGGCGGCCTGCGCCGCCGGGCGGGCGGCCTCGGGCGCCTCGCGCGGCCGACCCACCGGGCGGCCGACGGGCGGGCCCTCCCGGAGCCGGGCGGCCGCCGGCTGCTCCTCGGGCAGGGCAGGCAGGGCGGGCGGCAATGGCAGAACCGGCTCGACCGGCTCGACCGGAGCGGTGTGCGGGATCGGCAGGGCCGGCTCGACCGGGGTGGCGTGCTGGTGCGGGATCGGGAGCGCCTCCCGGCCGACGCCGCGCCGGGGCGGCGCCACCACCGGCTCCACCGGGACGGGCGGGCCGGCGGGCGGGCTCGCCGGCCGGCGGACCCGGGGCTGCGCGCCGCCGAAGAGGTCGAGGAAGGGGGAGTCGATGTCGCCGCTGTCGGCGACCGCCGGCGCCCGCTGCTCGGAACCGCGGGGGGCCAGCGGCCGGGGCGGCTGGAAGACACCGACGCGACCGTGCTGGGGGCTGGTCACCAGGGCCGGGTCGAGGGTGGCCTCATCCAGCTCCTCGTCCGGTGGGTAGTCGAACGATCGCGCACGGTTACCGTAGGGCCCGGCCGGACGTCCGGCCGGGGAACCCGGCGTGGAAGAGCGACTCATGCGACCGCCTCACCCGCGTCGTTCGTCTGCGCCGTCGGCGTACGCCCGGTCATGCCAGTTCCTCCCGGATCCTGATCCGGCTCGCGACGAGGCGCGGGTCGCGCAGCTCGGCGGCCGGCTCCCGGGTGCGTCGCCAGTCCGTCAGCGCGGTCCGGATGACCATGCGCGCCGGCCGGTCCGGGTCGACGTACCGGAAGATGAACGAGGTGGTCACGATGGCGAGCGAGATCTCCCAGGCGGGAAAGAGCTCGACCTGGAGCGTGAACAACCAGTGGATGAACATGTAGAGGGGTACGAGCAGCATGAACAGGCCGTACTGGGCGTACGGCAGGTGGACGGGAAGGGTGTACCCGGGCGGCCCCAGGTAGACGAGGCGTGCCCGGTAGATGTCGTCGTCGGTGCGCAGCCGCATCGTCGCCCAACGCCTATTCGAAGATCAGGTTGATCAGGTAGTCGCCGACGAAGAAGAGCGTGGCGGCGCCGGCGATGAAGGCCAGCCCGATGATCGCGATGGCTGAGCTGGTCAGCACCT
Organism: Micromonospora sp. NPDC005299; assembly: GCF_042872345.1. Taxonomy (NCBI): domain Bacteria; kingdom Bacillati; phylum Actinomycetota; class Actinomycetes; order Micromonosporales; family Micromonosporaceae; genus Micromonospora; species Micromonospora sp. NPDC005299. Next base: position 969,397 of record NZ_JBIAKG010000001.1, on the reverse strand, counting down.
TGGAGATCTCACCGCGGCTGGCCCGGCCGATGAAGATCACGCCGAGCACCGCGAGCAGGATCGGCGCGATCTTGCTGGCGAAGAAGGAGACGACATTGTTGGTGTCGATGCCCTTGGGGGCCGGCTCGGCGAGTGGAGTCGACGCCAGGGTGTGGAGCGCGTGGTCGACGGCTGCGGACGCCGTCCCCATGAGCTCGATGGCGATCACTGGAAAACCTCCCCAAGGTCGCGGCCGGCGGCGCCGCGGTGGTGCACGTGGGCAAAGCCTGGCGGGATGGTGCTCGTTCCACACAGCGTCGGCGACGCTGCGTTCGTCACCCACCACGCAGGGTGGTGAGCTTTGGGAGGATTCTTCCCGCTTCGGCCCTCCCTCCAGGCTTCGCCATCTCGATGCTGGGCAATTCCAAAGCGTACGGCCCGGCCACCTTTGCGACAACCCGCGAAGAGTCGACCCGGAACGGACCCGAAGACCGATCGTACACCTGTTCCAATCGGCACGTCAGGGGCGTCGTCCACCGGGGTCGCCCGGGCCACCGGAAGCCCTGCTGACGACCGGTACTGTCGGGTCCGTGACCGATCTGGTACGGGCGGAGGCCCCGGTGGTGATGGGCGTCCTCAACGTCACGCCCGACTCCTTCTCCGACGGCGGCAGATACGCCGACCTGGACGCCGCCGTCGCACACGGAGTGCGACTGCGGGCGGCCGGCGCGGACCTGGTCGACGTGGGCGGCGAGTCGACCCGGCCGGGCGCCGACCGGATCGACGCGGAGACCGAGATCGCCCGGGTGCTGCCGGTGATCCGCGAGCTGAGCGCCGCCGGCATCCCGGTCAGCATCGACACCAGCCGGGCCCGGGTGGCCGAGGCGGTCCTCACCGCCGGCGCGGACGTGGTCAACGACGTCTCCGGCGGCCTCGCCGACCCGGACATGGCCCGGGTGGTCCGGGACGCCGGCTGCCCCTGGGTGCTGATGCACTGGCGGGGCCACTCGCGCGAGATGCGGGACCTGGCCCGCTACACGGACGTGGTGGTTGACGTGCGGGCCGAGCTGAGCCGGCGCGTCGACGAGGCGCTGGCCGCCGGGGTGGCCGCCGACCGGATCATCGTCGACCCGGGGCTGGGCTTCGCCAAGACCGCCGCGCACAACTGGGAGCTCAGCGCCCGCCTGCCCGAACTGGTCGACCTCGGCTTCCCGCTGCTGTTCGGGTCGAGCCGCAAGTCCTACCTGGGCCGGCTGCTGGCCGACCACGAGGGCAACCCCCGGCCGACCGCGGAACGGGAGGCGGCCACCGTCGCCACCAGTGTGCTCGCCGTGGCGGCGGGCGCCTGGGGGGTCCGCGTGCACGACGTTCGGGGCACCGCCGACGCGCTCGCCGTCTGGCGGGCCACCGGACGCCCGCGTCTGGCCCGGCCCACCACCCACGAGGGAGAGCAATGACCGACCGGATCGAGCTGACCGGCCTGCGCGCGCACGGTCGGCACGGCGTCTACGACTTCGAACGCGCCCAGGGGCAGGAGTTCGTGGTCGACGCGGTGCTCGAACTCGACCTCGCCCCGGCCGCCCGCTCGGACGAGGTGACCGACACCGTGCACTACGGCGAGCTGGCCGAGAAGCTGGTCGCCGTGGTCACCGGCGAGCCGGTCAACCTGATCGAGACGCTCGCCGACCGGCTGCTCGCGGTCTGCCTGGCCGAGCCGCTGGTCGGCGCCGCGACGGTCACCGTGCACAAGCCGGAGGCCCCGATCCCGCACGCCTTCCGGGACGTGGCGGTGACGATGCGGCGTACCCGATGAGCCGGGCCGTGCTGTCGATCGGCAGCAACCTGGGTGACCGCCTCGCCCACCTGCGCGCCGCGGTGGCCTCGTTCGGCGACACCGTGCTGGTGGTTTCCGGCGTCTACGAGACTCCACCATGGGGGGACGCCGACCAGCCCGCGTACCTCAACGCGGCGGTGTTGGTCGGGGACCCGGCGGCGACTCCGCGCGACTGGCTGGCGCGGTCCCGGGCCGCCGAGGCGGCGGCCGGGCGCGCCCGGGACCCGGAGCGGCGGTATGGGCCGCGCACCCTCGATGTGGACGTGATCGCGGTCTGGGACGCGGCCGGGGAGCCGGTGCACAGCGCGGATCCGGAGCTGACGCTGCCGCACCCCCGGGCCCACCTGCGGGCCTTCGTGCTGCGGCCGTGGATCGACATCGAGCCGCACGGCCGGTTGCCCGGGCACGGCTGGCTGACCGACCTGCTGAACGCCGAGCCGCTGGCCTCCGACGCGCTGGAACTCAGTCCGCGCCCCGATCTGGCGTTAGAGTCGGACACATGACCCTGTGGAGCCGGACGGCATGAGCCAGGCGCAGTCCCCGCGCGACCCCGACCGTTTCCGGATGGGTCCGACCCGGATCTCCACGCTGGTGGTGGCCGCCCTGGCCGCCGCCGCGCTGGCCTGGCTGCTGATCAGCGCCTTCTACTACGAGATGGCCCCCGACCTGCCCTGGCTGCCGGTGGTCACGCTGGCCGGCCTGGCCGTGCTGGAGGGGTACGCGGCGGTCAACACCCGCGGCCGGATCGAGCGCCGTCCCGGCCGCGACCCGGTGAACCCGCTGCTGGTCGCCCGGTTCGTGGTGCTCGCCAAGGCGTCCGCGCTGGCCGGGGCCATCTTCGCGGGCTTCTACGCCGGGCTGACCGGCTGGCTCTTCGTCGAGCGGACCAACGCCGCCATGGGCGACCGGCCCGCCAGCGGGGCCGGGCTGCTCGCCTCGCTCGCCCTGGTCGCGGCGGCGCTCTGGCTGGAGCGGTCCTGCCGGGTCCCCGAGCAGGAGGACGACGAGGACCGCGAGCCCGGCGACCGGGAGACTCCGCGCGGCCGCCTCTGATCAGGGGGTTCCCAGCACCTCCCCCCGCAGGTACCGTGCCTGGCGACCGGAGAGCAACGGCCGCCGCCGGTCCGCCCGCGCGTCGGACCGCACGGCCGGCCACCTGGGAGGCGCGGGCCATGGGGTACGACGAGACGGGCCGGACTGCGCCGGTGGAGACGTCGTCCGGCGTGCCCGCGGCCGTGCTGAAGAACGTCTTCGACGACCCCTCCCACGGCGAGCCCGGCCGGGACCGGATCGCCGTGCACGTGGTCTGGGAGTTCCTGCTGCTGCTCGGGCTCGCCGCGGTGACCTGGCTGCTCTGGCGCGAGGACGCGGACGCGCTGCGCGGCGGCGCGCTGAAGACGCTGCTGGTCGACGTGGCCGGGCTCGGGCTGCTCACCCTGGCTGCCGGGCTCAGCCTGCGGGCCGCCACGGTGAACCTGGCGGTCGGGCCGGTCGCGCTGGCCGCCGCGCTGCACTTCGCCGAGCAGGGTGACCGCGGCGTACGGGAGGCCCTGCTCCCGGCGCTGGCGGTGGCGGCGCTCGGCGGGCTGGCGCTCGCGCTGGCCGTGGTGGTGCTGCACGTGCCGGCCTGGGCGGCCAGCCTCGCCGGTGCGGCGGGCGTGATCGTGTACATCGAGCGGCGGACCACCCCGGTCGTGGTGCAGGGCGGCTACGACCCCCGGCGCACCGCCCTCTACCTCTTCGTCGGTTTCGCCGCGGTGGCCGTCCTCGGCGGGCTCTTCGGCGCGATCAAACCGGTCCGCCGGCTGGTCGGGCGGTTCCGGCCGGTCGCCGACCCGGCCCGGCGGCGGGGTGCCGCGGCCGCCACGGTGGCCGCGCTGGCCCTGATCGGCTCGACGGTCCTGGCCGTCCTCGGCGGGGTGCTCATCGCCGCCAACGGGGATGGCCCGGTGACGCCCGCGACCGGGCTCGACTGGTCGGTGCTGGCGATCGGCGCGGTGATGCTCGGCGGCACCAGCGCGTACGGGCGGCGGGGCGGGATCTTCGGCACCCTGCTGGCGGTCTGCACCGTGGAGGTCTTCCTGGCCTGGGCCGTGGCACACGACTGGACGATCAGCCGGTGGGCCGTCGGCGGGGCCACCCTCGGCGCCGGGCTGCTGGTCACCCGGCTGGTCGAGACGTTCGGCCGGCCACGGCCGGCGCCGCCACCGAACGCGGTCCCGGCCGGCCCGACCGGGCCGGGCGACGACGGCGCGATCAGCACCGGCTGGGCGCTGACCCCGCCGCCCGAGCCGGCCGACGCCTGGCCGTCGGTGCTGCCGGTGCGCACCACCGACACCGTCGACTCGTGGGAGTCGCCGCGCTGGGAGAACGAGCCGCGCCGCTGGGACGCCGGGGACCGCTGACCCGGGCCCGACGGCGCCGACGTCGCGTCGGGCGGGCCCGAGCTGATCTCGCCGGTTAGGCTCGGCGGCATGACGGAGACTCCTGCCCCCGGCGGCCGTACCTTCGACGAGCTGGACAAGCTCTCCACCGAGGAACTGCGCGAGCAGGCGTTCCACCTGGCCCGGGAGCGCCGCGACGTCGAGTTCTTCTGGTCGGTGCTGCGGCACATGCCCAACGCGGACGAGGCCGCGATCCTGGACGGCGCCCCCAACTCGATCGGGCCGATCGTCGACGAGGCCAATGCCCTGTGGCGGGAGATGACCGGGCACGGCTACGAAGAGCCGGAGTCCACGCCGCTGCTGCGGGCCGCCTTCATCGACTACCTGATGAAGCACTGAGCGATGACCACCCGCCGATCCTCGGCGGTGGACCGGGTACGCAGGTTTGCCCGGCGCGGCGGGCCGGGAACTGACCGCCCCATGGCCCTCACCAACCGCCCCCGCACCGTCGCCTCGTACGGCACGGCCGCCGGCACCGGCACGCTCGCCGTGCTCCTGCTCGTCGCGGTCTGCGGCAGCCCCATGTACGTGGGCTGGGTGCAGGACCACACCGACCCGACCGGGGCCGGCGGCTGGTTCCTCCGGCTGCTCGCCTGGCCGGCCTGGCGGCTGCACGCCGACGACCCGTCGCAGGGCGTGCTCGCCACCAACCTGCGGGCGATCCTGCTCATCGTGCTGGCCGCGGCGCTGCTCTACCTGCTGCCCGGCCCGCAGGTGGCCCGGGTGGAGAGCTCGGGCAGCCAGTTCTTCTCCGGCTGGGGCGCGTACGCCCTGGCCGCCGGCTGCACGGCCCTGCTGGCCACCCTCCTCGGGCCGCACGGCTCGCTCTTCGCCGCCTTCGAGTCCGCCAGCACCGGCGTCACCTACGGCTTCTTCGCCGGCTGGATCGTCGGCCTGGCCAGCCTCGGCGGACGGGCCTGACCGCCGGATCGTCGGCCTGGCCAGTCCGGTCCACCCAGCGCGGCCGGGCCTGACCGCCGGTTCGTCGGCCTGGCCAGTCCGGTCCGGCGCGGCCGGGCCTGGACCGCTCAGTCCAGCACGCCGAGGCCCAGCACCCGGGATCGGCTGAGCAGCCCCACCGGCCGGCCGTCCTCGGTGACCACCGCGTGCTCGGCGCCCGAGGTGAGCAGCCCGCCCAGCGCGTCGTACGCCGAACCGCCCAGCGGCACGGTCGGCAGGTCGGCCCCGCCGTCGGCCGGGAGCGGGTCGAGCACCTCGCGGGTCACCGGGGTGACCGCCAGCCGGCGGATGCCCCGGTCGGCGCCGACGAACTCGCGGACGAACGGCGAGGCGGGCGACCCGAGCAGGGCGGCCGGGACGTCGTACTGCTCCAGGCGGCCGCCCTCGGAGAGCACCGCGATGCGGTCGCCCAGCCGGACCGCCTCGTCGAGATCGTGGGTGACCAGCACGATGGTCTTGCGGACCTCGGCCTGGAGCCGGAGGAACTCCTCCTGCAGGCGGGTCCGGACGATCGGGTCGACGGCCGAGAAGGGCTCGTCCATCAGCAGCACCACCGGGTCGGCGGCGAGCGCGCGGGCCACACCGACCCGCTGCCGCTGGCCGCCGGAGAGCTCGTGCGGGTAGCGGCGGCCGAACTGCCCCGGGTCGAGGCCGACCAGCTCCAGCAGCTCGTCCACCCGGGCCCGCGTCCGCTCCCGGGACCAGCCGAGGAGCCCCGGCACGGTGGCCACGTTGGCGGCGACCGTCTGGTGCGGGAAGAGGCCGACGTTCTGGATGACGTACCCGATGCGGCGGCGCAGCGTCACCGGGTCGACCCGGGTGACGTCGTCGTCGCCGAGCAGGATCCGCCCGTCGGTGGGCTCGATCAGCCGGTTGATCATCCGCAGCACCGTGGACTTGCCGCAGCCGGACGGGCCGATCAGCACCACCAGTTCGCCGGCCTTCACCTCCAGGCTCAGCTCCCGCACCGCCTCCGTGCCGTCCGGGTAGCGCTTGCGGATGCGCTCCAGGGTGATCGAGGCCGCGCCGTGTCCGGCGCTCGGGGTAACGTCCACGTGTGTCCCTCCACCTGAGCTACCGGGCCGCGCCCGGTAACCCGTGGTTCTCCTGGCAGTACGTGCGGGACAACTCTGACACGATCCTGGCCGCGCTGCGCGAGCACACCTGGCTGACCGCCCGGGCGGTGCTGATCGCTGCGCTGGTGGCGCTGCCGCTGGCGGTGGCCGCGTACTGGTTCCGGTCGCTGGCCGGGCCGATCCTGGCGCTGACCGGGGTGCTCTACACGGTCCCGTCGCTGGCGCTGTTCGCCTTCCTCGCGCCCTACCTGGGCATCGGCGCGATCACCGTGCTCACCGTGGTGGCGCTCTACGCGCTGCTGGTCATCGTGCGAAACGCGCTGGCCGGGCTGAACCAGGTGCCGCCCGAGGTGCGGGAGGCCGCCGAGGGCATGGGATACGGCCGCTGGGGCCGACTGCTCCGGATCGAGCTGCCGCTGGCGCTGCCCGGCATCCTCACCGGCCTCCGGCTGGCCACGGTCTCCACGGTCGCGCTGGTCACGGTGGGCGTGGTGGTCGGCCGGGGCGGTCTCGGCCAGCTCATCTTCGCCGGCTTCCAGAACAACTTCTACAAGGCCCAGATCATGACCGGAACGGTGCTCTGCGTGCTGCTGGCGCTGGTGCTCGACCTGATCCTGGCCGGCGTCGGCCGTCTCCTCACCCCCTGGTTGCGGGGGCGGAGCTCATGAACCCGGTGCAGCAGGCGGTCGTCTGGCTGAACGACCCGCTCAACTGGACGAACCCCGGCGGCGTCCTGGACCGGCTGGGCGAGCACCTGAGCCTGTCCGCGCTGGCGGTGCTGCTCGGCTGCCTGGTGGCCTGGCCGATCGGGCTCTGGCTCGGGCACACCGGCCGGGGCGGCGGCCTGGTGCTGCTGGTGTCCAACGTCACTCTCGCCATCCCGACCCTGGCCCTGCTGACCATCCTGCCGCTGACCTTTCTCGGCTTCGGCCGGCCGGCGGTGGTGGTCGCGCTCGCGGTCTTCGCGGTGCCGCCGCTGCTGGCCACCGCGTACACCGGGGTGCGGCAGGCCGATCCGGAGGCCCGGGACGCGGCGCGCGGGATGGGGCTCTCCGGCGGGCAGGTGCTGCGCCGGGTGGAGTTGCCGCTCGCGGTGCCCTACCTGGCGGCCGGGTTCCGCACGGCCGCCGTCCAGGTGGTGGCCACCGCGGCGCTGGCCTCGTTCGTCAACGGCGGCGGGCTCGGGCAGATCATCCGGGCCGGTTTCGGACTGGACATCGCGGCCGGCGGCGGCCAGATCATCGCCGGCGGCGTCCTGGTGGCCGGGCTGGCGCTGCTCGTCGAGGGGGTGCTGGCGGTGGTCGAGCGGGTGGCCACGCCGCGCCCGCTGCGCCGGGCCCGGCGGTCGGCGAACCGTCGCGCGGCCGACGCCACGGCGGGCACTTGAGTCCCACCGGTGACGATCCGGTGACGAATCTCGCTCGGAGTTTGTCGGTCGGGTCCGGAAGATATTGGCTGGAAGTCGCGGGCGTTCGATCGGATCGCCCGTCGGACACGCGGCCGGCCCGACACGGGTCGCGCCGGGACACGGAAGGCGGGCACTGATGCACGCACGTTCACGGTTGGCCGTAGGGGCGCTCGGCGTCCTCGCTGCGGCGAGCCTCCTCACCGGCTGCGGTGGCGCCGGTTCCTCCGGCACCGACGCGCCCGAGCAGGGTGCCTCCGGGGCCGGTTGCGCCCCGGTGGCGGGCGACAAGCTGGTCGTCCTCACCGACGACAAGAAGCTCCAGAACACCGACAACGTCATCCCGGCGGTCAACGCGAAGGCGGCCACGCCGCAGCTCGTCGCCGCGCTCGACAAGGTCTCCGCGAAGCTCGACACCCCCAAGCTGATCGAGCTGAACCGCGCGGTCGACGTCGACCGGAAGACCCCGCAGGTCGCGGCGAAGGAGTTCGCCGACGCCAACGGGGTGACCGACGGCGTCGAGAAGGGCCCCGGCGGCCAGGTCACGGTCGGCGCCGGCAACTTCAGCGAGAGCCAGACCGTCGCCGAGCTCTACAAGATCGCGCTCACCGCGGCCGGCTACCAGGTCAAGGTGCAGACCATCGGCAACCGCGAGCTCTACGAGCCGGCCCTGGAGAAGGGCCAGGTCCAGGTCGTTCCCGAATACGCGGCGACGATGGCCGAGTTCCTCAACACCAAGGCCAACGGCCAGAACGCCCAGCCGATCTCCTCGCCGGAGCTGGACAAGACGGTCGGCGCGCTGAAGGCGGCCGGCGACAAGGTCGGCATCAGCTTCGGCCAGCCCGCCCAGGCGCAGGACCAGAACGCCTTCGCGGTCACCAAGGCGTTCGCCGACAAGTACCAGGTCGCCACCCTCTCCGACCTGGCGGCCAAGTGCTCCGGCACGGCCACCGTCCTGGCCGGCCCGCCGGAGTGCCCGCAGCGGCCGAAGTGCCAGGCCGGCCTCGTCGAGGTCTACGACTTCAAGGCCGGCTCGTTCAGCTCGTTGGACGCGGGCGGCCCGCAGACCAAGAACGCCCTGAAGACCGGCGCGGCCAGCGTCGGCCTGGTGTTCTCCTCCGACGCCGCGCTCGCCGCGAGCTGACCACCGCCGCCGCGCCGGCGGGCCCCCGGGCCCGCCGGCGCCCCGGCGGCCGCCGGGGCCGGGAGGGAATCCCTGGTCACTGGCTTTACATCGATGCTTTCGGCCCGTTCCCTACCGGGTCAACTCTCGGTAGTCTGCTCAGCCATGCCCGCCTCGGTCGCCCCCGCCGAAAACCGCAGTCCCCAGCTGCTGACCGTCCTGTTCTGGATCGGAGTGGCGCTCGCGCCCCTGGCGGCGCTCATCCTGCTGGTCGCCGACGGCAACGGATCGCTCCGGTTCGGCGCCGTGCTGGCGATCCTGGCCGTGGTGCTGATCGGTCTCTCCGTCGCGCTGCGCGCGGAGAGCGGCGGCGGGGCGTCCGGCGCGGAGGAGTTGCGCGAGGAGATCGAGCAGCTCCGCCGGGAGTTGCGCGGGGAGATCGTGGCCGCCGCCCAGCGCCGCAACCAGGCGCTCGACCAGGTCCAGCGGACCCAGGAGTCGGTCACCACGATGCGCCGACGGCTCGACGCCGCGGCCGCCGGCATCGCCGCCGCCGCGGGACTGACGACGTCCGCCACCGAGGAGGCGGCCGGCGGCCGCGCCCGGGTGTCGGTCACCGAGCCCTACGACGAGGGGCGTGCCCGCACCGAGCCGGGCCGGGCGCAGCCCGCCGCGCGGGACGAGGACGAGGCGGTCCGCCGCCCGCAGGCCGGCAGCCGGTACGGGGCCGACCCCGCCGCCGACCGCCCCGGCCACACCGCCGACCGCCCTCAGGCCGCCGACTACGGCGCCGACCGCCCTGAGGCCGGCGTCTACGGCGCGGACCGGCCCCAGGCCGGCGTTTACGGCGCCGATCGCCCTCAGGCCGGTGTCTACGGTGCCGACCGCCCTCAGGCCGCCAACTACGGCGCCGACCGCCCTCAGGCCGGGGTCTACGGCGCTCCCCGCGCTGCCGAGCCGGACATGCGGGCGGAGTCCCGGCAGGTTGGGGTGGTGCACCACACCGAGACCGTGCACGTCACCACCCGGCACACCATCGTCGACGGGGGCGCCGACCCCGCCGGCAGCCGCTACGGCGGCTACGGCGGCCACTGGTCCCCCGTGCCCGAGGAGCGCTCGTGGAGCGGCGCGGAGCCGGAGGAGCGTCCCCGCGCCGGATACCGGAATGCCGACGACGGGCACACCCGGCCCGGTCGGGACGAACCCTCGCGATCCGCGCAGGTCGGCGACGGCTGGTCCGGGTCGACCGGCTCTCGGGACGAGGCCTCCTGGTCGGGGGCGCCCGGCGGCGAGCACGCGTGGGCGGGCGTCGGCCGGACGTCCGGCGAGGACCGGAGCTGGTCCGCGCGGGAGGGCGAGGACCGTGGCTGGTCCGCCGACCCGGCCGACGACCGGTCCTGGTCGGCGGGATCGGGCGAGCAGCGACCCCGACCGGCCGACGGTCGGACCTGGCGATCGGGCCAGGAGGGGCGGGCGGACGACCGGTCCTGGCCGCCGGGACCCGGCGGCCGCGAGGGGGCGGGCTGGTCCGCCGCCCCGCGCGACGAGGCCGCCCGCAGCGGCCAGGGCGGCTGGGCGGGTCAGGACGCCCGGACCGGGCGGGGCGCCGTGCCGGACCAGGGCGACCGGAGCGGCTACGGCGAGCGGGCGGCCGACGGCTGGGCGGGGACGGATGCGGGCGGGGCGCCGGCCGAGCAGCCCGGTCGGGCGGTGGCCGACGACCCGGACGGTGACTACTGGTCCGAGCTGCGCACCGGCAACCGGTGGGCCGCGGTCCGCGACGACGAGCACGGCCGGGAGATCCGGGTCGGGGAGCGGCGGGCCGCGGTGCACGCCGACGGCGGCGGCACCGAGTACCGGGTCGAGGACCGCTGGGCGTCCGTCCGCGGCGGCGCCGGTTCCGGCGAGCCGGGCGGCGGCTGGGTGGAGGAGGGCCGACCGGCGCTCCCGGCCGGTGGGGTGCCGGTGCCGGACGAGTGGCGGCCCCCGACGCAGCGCAGCGGCCAGCCGGAGTGGCGTCAGGTCGAGCCGGAGCCGGCCCGCTACGGCTACCCGCCGCGCGACGACGCCCCCCGGGCCGGCGGCGCCCGAACCACCGACCACTGGCGCTGACCCCGGCCCGGCGGGCTATTTGTCGATGTCGCCGACCACGAAGAACATCGAGCCGAGGATGGCGATCAGGTCCGGCACCAGGCAGCCCGGGAGCAGGGTCGCCAGCGCCTGCACGTTCGCGTACGAGGCGGTGCGCAGCTTGAGTCGCCACGGGGTCTTCTCGCCCCGCGACACCAGGTAGTAGCCGTTGATGCCGAGCGGGTTCTCGGTCCAGGCGTAGGTGTGCCCCTCGGGCGCCTTGACCACCTTGGGCAGCCGGGTGTTCACCGGCCCGGTGAGCCGGTCCACCCGGTCCAGGCACTGCTCGGCGAGGTCGAGCGAGGCGTACACCTGGTCGAGCAGCACCTCGAAGCGGGCGTGGCAGTCCCCGGCGGTCTTGGTGACCACGGGCACGTCGAGCTGGTCGTACGCCAGGTAGGGCTCGTCCCGGCGCAGGTCCAGGTCGAGCCCGGAGGCCCGGGCGACCGGCCCGGAGGCGCCGAACGCGGCGGCGTCGGTCGCGGACAGCACGCCGACCCCGACGGTGCGGGCCAGGAAGATCTCGTTGCGCCGGATCAGGTTGTCCAGGTCGGGCATCCGGCGGCGGACCTCGCCGATCGCCGCCCGCGCCCGCGTGGTCCAGCCGGCCGGCACCTCCTCCTTGAGCCCGCCGACCCGGTTGAACATGTAGTGGATCCGGCCGCCGGAGACCTCCTCCATCACGGCCTGGATGGTCTCCCGCTCGCGGAACGCGTAGAACATCGGCGTGATCGCGCCGATCTCCAGCGGGTAGGAGCCGAGGAACATCAGGTGGTTGAGCACCCGGTTCAGCTCGGCGAGCGCCATCCGCAGCCAGACCGCGCGCTCCGGCACCTCCATGCCCATCAGCCGTTCGACGGCGAGGACCACGCCCAACTCGTTGGAGAACGCGGAGAGCCAGTCGTGCCGGTTGGCCAGCACGATGATCTGCCGGTAATCGCGGACCTCGAAGAGCTTCTCCGCGCCCCGGTGCATGTAACCGATGATCGGCTCGGCGGAGACCACCCGCTCGCCGTCGAGCACCAGCTTCAGCCGGAGCACGCCGTGCGTCGACGGGTGCTGCGGCCCGATGTTGAGCACCATGTCGGTGCCGAGCTGCTCCCCGCCGGCTCCGGTGCCGACGGTCAGTTCGCGGAGGTCGCCGGCGTCGGTGGTCATGTCCGTCATCGTGCCATGAGCGGATCGAGGGCGACGTCGACCGGTTGCAGCAGCCACCAGTGCCCGCCGAGGCCGGCCGGGTCGGTCAGCTCGGCCACCGCCGACGCGGCGGCGAGGGCCCGCACGTAGCCGGCCGGGTCCCGGGAGGCCAGGCTCAGCGGCGGTCGCCCGCCGTCGGCCCCGAGCGCCCGCAGCCCCTCCCGCTGCGAAACCAGGGTGTACGCACACCGCGCAACCCGCTCACCGGCGGAGGCGACCGAGTCCATGGCCACGTGCGCCGTCACGTCACACGACCCGTCCGGCACCGGCGCCACCTGCCGCCCACCCCGGTACCCGGTGAGGCTTCCGTCGATTGGCCGGTCGTCTCGCAGGTGCCCGTAGTCCATCGTGAGGGCGAGCCCCCGGTCGAGGTGCGCCACCGCGTCCGTCCAGGCCTCGTCGCGGGTCCGCCCGATCTCGGCTCTCGCGCCGGCAGAGGACCACCACCGGTCCAGCCAGTCGGCATCCTCGCCGCTCACCGGGTCGCCCGCCGACTCCTCGCCCGTCGCCGGGTCCACCAGCAGGTACCGCCAGCCCCCGGGGGTGTGCACCGCGAGGTCCAACGGAACGTTGTCCAGCCACTCGGTGGCTACCAGGAGGCCCGTGATGCCCGGCGGGATCTCGTCCCGCCACTCGATCTCCGCCGGCAGGTCCTCCGGGCGCGGCGCCTTCTCGACCGCGACGAGGCGTACCCGCTGGGCCAACGGCACCGGCGCGGCGGCGAAGGACCCGACGGAGGCCGGCTCGGAGGGCGACGGGCGTGCGGCGGCCGTGGTGGTCAGGGCTTCGGGGGAGCCCGCCCGCGGAGGGATCAAGCCTGACCGCCCGGAGCGGGTGGGCTCCCCCGAAACCCCCACCGCGAGCGACAACGACCGCAACAGCTCGCCCCGACCAGCACCCACGTCCACCACGTCCAGACGAGCGGGATGGCCGAGAGCGGCATCGAGAGAAGACACCAACCGCAGCAGGCAGGAGGCGAAGACCGGAGACACGTGGACGCTGGTGCGGAAGTGGGCGGCCGGCCCGGGGCCGGCGACGAAGAAGCCGTCCGGCCCGTAGAGCGCCCGCTGCATCGCGTCACGCCAGCGGAGCGCCATCAGTTCAGTCCTCGTGCCGGGGGCGTCACCGTGCCGACCCTACGGTGGGCGGACGGCCGGCGCCTCCGCGACGTGGGCTGACGTACCAGAAGGGGCCGTTCGGCGCCGCCGGAGCGGGCCGTTCCGCGCCGTCGGTGAAGGTTTTCACACATGCTTGTTTCGGCTCTGTGACCCCGGCGCATACTTGCGATCGACCGGTACCCCCTCCGAGGACTGGATCGATTGCCATGAGCGCACCCCTGCGTTCGCGTCCGGCCGCCCCGCCCCGGGCCGCCGACGCCCCGCTCGTCTTCCCGCGCACCCTCACGGTCGGCGTGATCGGCGCCGGCCGGGTCGGCGCCGTGCTCGGCGCGGCCCTCGCCGCGTCCGGCCACCGGGTGGTCGCCGCCGCCGGCGCCTCCGGGGCCACCAGGGCCCGGATGGCGCTGCTGCTGCCGCAGACCCCGACCCGCTCCGCCGCCGCCGTGGCGCGTGCCGCCACCGACCTGCTGGTCGTGGCGGTCCCCGACGACGCCCTCGCTGGCGTGGTGGCCGGCCTGGCCGAGGCCGGCGCGCTGCGCCCCGGCCAGGTGGTCGCGCACACCTCCGGTGCGCACGGGCTGACCGTCCTGGCCCGGGCCGCCGCCGCCGGCGTCCGGCCGCTCGCGCTGCACCCGGCGATGACCTTCACGGGTACGCCGGACGACCTGACCCGCCTCGCCGGCATCTCCTACGGGGTGACCGCCCCGGCCGAGCTGCGCGCGTTCGCCGCCCGGCTGGTGGCCGACCTGGGCGGCGTGCCCGAGTGGGTGGCGGAGGGCGACCGGCCGCTCTACCACGCGGCCCTGGCGCACGGCGCGAACCACCTGGTGACCCTCGTTAACGAGGCCGCCGACCGGCTGCGCGACGCCGGGGTGGACCGGCCGGAGAAGGTGCTCGCCCCGCTGCTCCGGGCCGCCCTGGAGAACGCGCTGCGCCTCGGCGACGACGCGCTCACCGGCCCGGTCTCCCGGGGCGACGCGGGCACCGTACGCCGGCACCTGGAGCGACTGGTGGCGACCGCCCCGGAATCCGTGCCCCCGTACCTGGCGTTGGCCCGACGGACGGCGGACCGGGCGATCGCGGCGGGCCGGCTGCGGCCGGCCGACGCGGCGCCGCTGCTGGACGTCCTGGACGGCATGCAGGTGTCGGCGTGAGGGTGAGGAGCGAGCCGGTTGTGCGAGCCCCGCAGTCCCGAACTGAGGAGGCACTGATGACGGAGCTGGTGCACAGCCGCAAGGAGCTCGCGGCGGCCCGGGACGCGCTGACCGGCACGGTCGGCGTGGTGATGACCATGGGCGCGCTGCACTCGGGGCACGAGACCCTGCTGCGGGCCGCCCGGGAGCGGGCCGACCACGTCCTCGTGACGATCTTCGTGAACCCGCTCCAGTTCGGCCCGAACGAGGACTTCGACCGCTACCCGCGCACCCTCGACGCCGACCTGGAGATCTGCCGGCGGGCTGGCGCCGACGTGGTCTTCGCCCCCGCCGTGGCCGACATGTACCCGGAGGGCCAGCCGAAGGTGCGGCTGAACCCGGGGCCGCTCGGCGAGGACCTGGAGGGGCTCAGCCGCCCCGGCTTCTTCCACGGCGTGCTCACCGTGGTCATGAAGCTGCTCCAGCTCACCCGCCCGGACCTGGCCTTCTTCGGCGAGAAGGACTACCAGCAGCTCACCCTGGTCCGGCGGATGGTCCGCGACCTGGACGTGCCGACGGAGATCGTCGGCGTACCGACCGTGCGGGAACCGGACGGGCTGGCCCTGTCCAGCCGCAACCGCTACCTGTCGGCGGAGGAGCGGCAGGCCGCGCTGAGCCTCTCCGCCGCGCTGCGGGCCAGCGTCGAGGCCGCCGAGCAGGGCGCGGACGCCGGCACCGTGCTGGCCGCCGCGCACCGGGCCTTCGAATCGGGTACGCCGGGCGCCCGCCTCGACTACCTGGTGCTCACCGACGCCGACCTGGAGCCCGGCCCGGTCTCCGGCGCGGCGCGGCTGCTGGTCGCCGCCTGGGTCGGCGCCACCCGCCTGATCGACAACACGGCGATCCACCTCGCCCCGCGTTCCTGACCCGACCAGATCCCTCGGAAAGGCACCCCGATGCTCCGGACCATGCTCAAGTCGAAGATCCACCGGGCCACGGTGACCCAGGCCGATCTGCACTACGTCGGCTCGGTGACCGTGGACGAGGATCTGCTCGACGCGGCCGACCTCATTCCGGGCGAGCAGGTCGCGATCGTGGACATCACCAACGGCGCCCGGCTGGAGACGTACGTGATCTCGGGCCGGCGGGGCAGCGGCGTGATCGGCATCAACGGCGCCGCGGCGCACCTGGTGCACCCGGGTGACCTGGTCATCCTCATCTCGTACGGGCAGATGGACGACGCCGAGGCGCGCTCCTACCAGCCGCGGGTGGTGCACGTCGACGCCGACAACCGGGTCGTCGACCTGACCGCCGACCCGACCACGGCCGCCCCGGGCACCGCCGGCGATCCCGTCCCCAACCCGCTGGCCGCCGCCCTCAACTGAGCCCGGGCCGCACGCACGGTCTGTCACCGGAAGGTCATTTCCCGCTACCCTGGTCGGACCGTCGGAATCGACGGTCGTCGGGCTGGGGGAGGCGCGATGGGCCGGGCGATGCGGAGCGTCGTCGCCGCGTTGGTCGCGGGGGCGGCGCTGGCCGGGTGTGCCTCGTCTGGCGGGCTGGACGGGGACCTCACCGACGACTGGGGCGCCCTGCCGCAGGCCGGCGCGTTCACCCCGGCCGCCGGGATCTGCCAGGTCGCCGACTTCACCCCCGCCGTCGGCCTGTCCGGCTACGACCCGGTCGGCTGCGACCTGCCGCACCGGGTGGAGACCGTGCACGTGGGGACGTTCACGGTCGAGCGGGCCAGCCCGCCGGTGCTCGGCTCGCCCGAGCTGCGGACCGCCTTCGCCGACTGCGACACCCGGGCCGGCGGCTACGTCGGCGACAACTGGCGGGCCGGCCGGCTGCGGCTGGCCGTGGCGCTGCCCACGGGGCCCGGCTGGGCGGCCGGCTCCCGCTGGTACCGCTGCGACCTGACCGAGCTGACCACGGTCGAGGCGGCGGCGACCGTGGTGACCCGGACGGGCAGCCTGCGCGACGCGCTCAAGGGTCCGTCCCCGCTGCGGCTGGGCTGCCAGCGCACCGGCCGGGACGCCCGCCGGGTGCAGACCCTCACCCCGGTCGACTGCCGCACCGCCCACGACGCCGAGTTCGTCGGGGTGTGGACGGCGCCGGACCGCCCGTACCCGAGGAAGGACGCCGACTGGGCGCCCCTCTACACCGGCTGCAACACCGTCCTGGCGGCGTACGCCGGCGTGCCCGACGACCCGACGCTGCGGTTCCGCAGCGGCGTGGTGGTCCGCCCGCCCGGCGCCGGCCGGTGGGCGGTCGGCGACCGGGGCGTGCGCTGCTACCTCTGGCTCAGCGACCGCACGGTGACCGCCTCGCTCAAGGGGGCCGGCCCGGCGGGCCTGCCGGTCCGGACGCGGTAGCCGAAACCACTCGTCCCGCCCCCGCCGCCCGGGACGAGAGCCCTTCGGGTTGACTGTGCTCATGGACCTTCCGACCGCCGACCTGCCGGCCCTGCCGAGGCTGCTCGCCGCGCCCGCACCCGGCTGGGTGGAGACCACCGACGTGATCGTCGTCGGCTCCGGGGTCGCCGGGCTGACCGCCGCGCTGCACCTGCGCGAGGCCGGCCTGCATGTCACCGTGGTCACCAAGGTCAACATCGACGAGGGCTCGACCCGCTGGGCGCAGGGCGGCATCGCCGCGGTGCTCGACCCGGCGGACACGCCGGCCGCGCACGCGTACGACACCGAGGTGGCCGGCGTCGGCCTCTGCGACCCGGCGGCGGTCCGGGTGCTGGTGGAGGAGGGCCCGACCCGGCTGCGCGAGCTGATGCGGATCGGGGCGGAGTTCGACCGCAACCCGGACGGCTCGCTGATGCTCACCCGGGAGGGCGGCCACCGGGCCGACCGGATCGTGCACGCCGGCGGCGACGCCACCGGGGCCGAGGTGCAGCGGGCGCTGCACGCCGCGGTGCGCCGCGACCCGTGGATCCGGCTGGTCGAGCACGCCCTGGTGCTGGACCTGCTGCGCGCACCCGGCGACGGGCCGGACGGGCTCGGCCCGGCCTGCGGCATCACCCTGCACGTGCTCGGTGAGGGCAGCGAGGACGGCGTCGGCGCCATCCTGGGCCGGGCCGTGGTGCTGGCCACCGGCGGGATGGGGCAGATCTTCGCGGCCACCACCAACCCGGCGGTGTCCACCGGCGACGGGGTGGCGCTCGCGCTGCGGGCCGGCGCGGCGGTCACCGACCTGGAGTTCGTGCAGTTCCACCCGACCGCGCTGATCGTGCCGGCGGGTGAGCCGGGCGCGGGCCTCGCCCAGCAGCCGCTGGTCTCCGAGGCGCTGCGCGGCGAGGGCGCCCACCTGGTCGACGGCGACGGCAAGCGGTTCATGGTGGGCCAGCACGAGCTGGCCGAGCTGGCCCCCCGCGACGTGGTGGCCAAGGGCATCCACCGGGTGCTGCTGGCCACCGGACGACAACTCCAGCTCGGCGCGTCTGACGCCGCGCCGCGACCTGGAGCCGTCGGCGCGGACCACGTCTGGCTGGACGCCCGCCACCTCGGCGGCGACTTCCTGGCCCGGCGCTTCCCGACCATCGTGGCCTCCTGCCTGGCCATCGGCGTGGACCCGGCCACCGACCTGATCCCGGTCGCCCCGGCCGCCCACTACGCCTCCGGCGGCGTCCGGACCGACCTGCGCGGCCGCACCTCGATCCCCGGCCTGTACGCCTGCGGCGAGGTCGCCTGCACCGGCGTGCACGGCGCCAACCGGCTGGCGAGCAACTCACTGCTGGAGGGGCTGGTCTTCTCCCGCCGGATCGCCGAGGACATCGCGGCCGGGCTGCCCGAGCAGGCGAAGCCGGCCGAGGTCGGCGCCTGGGTGGGCGGCCAGGGCTGGCTGGTGCCGGCGGGGGCCACGCCCACCCTGCAACGGGCCATGACCCGGGGCGCCGGGGTGCTCCGGTCGGCGCCCACGCTCGCCGGGACCGCCGCCACCCTCATCGAGCTGGGCCAGGCCCGGGGCGTGCCGCGCACCGCCGACTGGGAGGCGACGAACCTGATCACCGTGGCGTCGACCCTGGTCGCCGCCGCGTACGCCCGCCGGGAGACCCGCGGCTGCCACTGGCGGGAGGACTTCCCGACGGCCGACGAGCGGTGGCGGGGCCACCTGGTGGCCGGGATCGGGGCGGAGGGTTTCTTGACCGAGCGCTGGGAGGCACAGTGAGCGCGAGGAGTGAGCCGGTTTTGCGAGCCCCGCAGTCGCGAACCAAGGTGGCGCTGTGAGCGCGAGGAGTGAGCCGGTTTTGCGAGCCCCGCAGTCGCGAACGAAGGTGGCGCTGTGAGCGCGAGGAGTGAGCCGGTTTTGCGAGCCCCGCAGTCGCGAACGAAGGAGGCACAGTGAGGGAGTCGACGGAACGGGCGCTGCGGGCCGGTGGCCTGGACCCGGAGCGGGTCCGGCGGGTGGTCGTCGACGCGCTCACCGAGGACCTGGGCTCGAACTTCCTCGACGTGACGAGCGTCGCGACCATCCCGGACGCGCAGAACGACACCGCCGACCTGGTCGCCCGCGCCGACGGCGTGGTGGCCGGCCTGCCGGTGGCCGCGGCGGTGTTCGAGCTGGTGGGCGAGGTGACCGGGGCGGACCGTGCCGTCGAGGTGTCGCTGGTGGCTCACGACGGGCAGCGGGTGGCGCGCGGCGACGTGCTGGCCACGGTGACCGGCCCGACCCGGCTGCTGCTCACCGCCGAGCGGACGGCGCTCAACCTGCTCTCCCGCATGTCCGGGGTGGCCACCCACACCCGGGCCTGGGCCGACGCGCTGGCCGGCACCAAGGCGACGGTGCTCGACACCCGCAAGACCACGCCCGGCCTGCGGGCCCTGGAGAAGTACGCGGTCCGCGCCGGCGGCGGCACCAACAAGCGGATGGGCCTGCACGACGTCGCCATGATCAAGGACAACCACAAGGTGGCCGCGGGCGGGATCGGGGCCGCGTTCCGCCGGGTCCGGGAGGCGTTCCCGGACGTGCCGGTGCAGGTGGAGGTGGACACCCTGGCCGAGGCGGTGGAGGCCGTTGAGGCCGGTGCCGCCTTCCTGCTGCTCGACAACATGACCCCGGCGCAGCTGCGCGAGGTGGTCGCCGCGGTGGGCGACCGGGCGGAGCTGGAGGCGACCGGCGGGCTCACCCTGCCGGTGGCCGCCGAGTACGGGGCGACCGGCGTCGACTTCCTCTCCGTCGGTGCGCTGACCCACTCCTCGCCGATCCTGGACATCGCCCTGGATCTGCGCGAGGAATGACCGTCTAGGCTGCCGCTGTGCTGCTCTGCATCGACATCGGGAACACCAACACCGTGCTGGCGACCTTCGACGGCGACAAGCTGGTGCACAACTGGCGGATCAAGACCGACGCCCGGTCCACGGCGGACGAGCTGGGTCTGATGTTCCGCGGGTTGCTGGCAGGTGACGCCGTGGAGATCACCGGGGTGGCCGCCTGCTCGACCGTGCCGGCCGCGCTGCGCTCGCTGCGCACCATGCTGGCGCGCTACTACGCCGACCTGCCCAGCGTGATCGTCGAGCCCGGGGTGCGCACCGGTGTGCAGCTCGCCATCGACAACCCCAAGGAGGTCGGCGCGGACCGGGTGGTGAACACCCTGGCCGCGTACACCCTCTACGGCGGGCCGTGCATCGTGGTGGACTTCGGCACCACCACCAACTTCGACGTGATCAGCGGCCGGGGCGAGTTCCTCGGCGGCGCGTTCGCGCCGGGCATCGAGATCTCCTTCGACGCGCTCGCCGCCCGCGCCGCTCAGCTCCGCAAGGTGGAGGCCACCCGGCCCCGCTCGGTGATCGGCAAGAACACGGTCGAGTGCCTCCAGGCCGGCCTCTACTTCGGCTTCGCCGGCCAGGTGGACCGGATCGTCGAGCGGATGACCGAGGAGCTGGGCGAGGTGAAGGCCGTGATCGCCACCGGCGGCCTGGCCTCGCTGGTGCTCAGCGAGTGCCGCACCATCACCCACCACGAGCCGATGATCACCCTGATCGGCCTGCGAATGGTCTACGAGCGCAACATCTGAGGTGCACGGGAGGGCCCCTCGTCGACGCCTCCGGTAGAGAAGGTGCCCCCTCCTGACACTTCTCAGCGGCGGTGGGAGCGGAACACGAGGGTGCGGTAGGGCAGCTCGACCGTCGCGCGGCCGGCCAGGTCGGGGTGGGTGGCGAAGAGTTCGCGCAGCTCCCGGTCGATCCGCTCCCGCTCGGCCGGCGGGGCGGTGAGCCAGTACGAGCGGGTGTGCAGCATGCCGACCACCTCGTCCGGGGTGAGCGTGGTCGCGTGGGCGAACTCGCCCAGCTCGACCGGCTCGAACGCGGGGCCGAAGTCGCCGTACTTCTCGGTCACGTCGCCGGCGTTGTCCCCCAGGTGGGCGACCCGGGTCAGCTCCGCCACCCAGGCCACCCGCTCGTCGCGGACGTTCCAGATCGGCGCGAACGTGCCGCCCGGCCGCAGCACCCGGGCGATCTCGGCGTGCGCGGGCTCCCGGTCGAACCAGTGGTAGGCCTGCCCCACCAGCACGGCGTCGGCCCACCCGTCCGGCAGCGGCACCGACTCGGCGCTGCCGGCCAGCGCCGTCGTGCCCGGGGTGGCGGCTGCCAGTTGCGCCCGCATCCCCGGATCCGGCTCCACCGGTACGACCTGCGACAACTCCAGCTCGGCGCGTCTGGCGCCGCGCCGCGACCTGGAGCCGTCGTGCCCGAGCGCGAGCACGCCGCGGGTGAGGATGCCGGTGCCCGCGCCGAGGTCCACCACCCGGGTCGGGCCGGCCAGCCCGTCCAGCGCCCAGCGCAGCGCCTCCTCGGGGTAGCGGGGGCGGAACCGGTCGTACTCGGCGGCGGCGGCGCCGAAGGAAAGTGCCTGGGTGACGTCGGCCATGGGCCGAGGCTAGTGCGGCGGCCGGCCGCGCGGGGGTCAGTGGCGGCGCGCCCGGGCGACCAGGGTGCGGTAGGGGAGGTCGACGGTGTCCCGGCCGGCCAGGTCCGGGTGGGTGGCAAGGAGGTCCCGCAGCTCCGCGTCGACCTCGCGCCGGCGGTCCGGCCCGGCGGTCAGGTAGTGCGAGCGGGTGCGCACCATGCCGAGCAGCTCGTCCGGGGTCAGCGGGGTGGCGTGGCCGAACTCGGCCCACTCGGGCGCCGCGAACCGGGGACCGAAGCCGGTCACGGTCTCGCGCAGGTGGTCGACGGTGTCCCCGATCTCAGCGATCCGGTTCAGCTCGGTCACCCAGCCGACCCGGTCGTCCCGGAGGTTCCACACCGCGGCGAAGATCCCGCCGGCCCGCAGCACCCGGGCGATCTCCGGGTGCGCCCGCTCCCGGTCGAACCAGTGGTACGCCTGACCGACCAGCACCGCGTCCGCGTACCCGTCGGGCAGCGGGACCGACTCGGCGCTGCCGTCCCGGGCGGCGACGCCCGGCGTGGCCACGTCGAACTGGGCGCGCATCCCCGGGTCGGGCTCGACGGCGGTCACCTCGTGCCCGAGGGCGAGCAGGCCGCGGCTGACGATGCCGGTGCCGGCGCCCAGGTCGACGGTGTGGGCCGGCGGGGCGAGATCGTCGAGCGCCCAACGCAGCGCGGCCTCCGGATAGCGGGGCCGGTAGCGGTCGTAGTCGGCGGCGGCGGTGCCGAACGAGAGGGCCTCACTGGGGTCGGTCATGGCGGGCAGGTTATCCCGTAACGACCCGGCAGCCCCTTGAGTACGCTCGGGGCCTGACCCCGCCCGAATTCTCCGTCTGAGGAAGCGTGCCGTGACCGAGCAGAACGCCCTGCCAGTAGACCCCGCCGACGACCTTCCGGAGCAGATGAAGGTCCGCCGGGAGAAGCGGGACCGGATGCTCGCCGAGGGCGTCGAGCCGTACCCGGTCGGCTTCCCGCGGACCAGCACGCTGGCGGAGGTCCGCGAGCGGTACGCCGAGCTGCCCACCGACACCGCCACCGGTGACCGGGTCTCGGTCACCGGCCGGGTGATCTTCGTGCGCAACACCGGCAAGCTCTGCTTCGCCACCCTGCGGGACGGCGACGGCACCGAACTTCAGGCGATGCTCTCCCTGGACCGGGTCGGCGCCGAGCGGCTGGACGACTGGAAGCGCCTGGTCGACCTGGGCGACCACGTCGGGGTGACCGGTGAGGTGATCACCAGCCGGCGCGGCGAGCTGTCGGTCCTCGCCGAGGAGTGGGCCGTCACGGCCAAGGCGTTGCGCCCGCTGCCGGTGGCGCACAAGCCGCTCAGCGAGGAGGCCCGGGTCCGCCAGCGCTACGTGGACCTGGTGGTCCGCCCGCAGGCCCGGCAGATGGTCCGCACCCGGGCGACCGCGGTGCGCAGCCTCCGGGACACCCTGCACGCGCAGGACTTCGTCGAGGTCGAGACCCCGATGCTCCAGCTGCTGCACGGCGGCGCGGCGGCCCGCCCATTCGTGACCCACAGCAATGCGCTGAACACTGATCTGTATCTGCGAATCGCGCCGGAACTGTTTCTGAAGCGCGCGGTCGTCGGTGGCGTCGACCGGGTCTTCGAGATCAACCGCAACTTCCGTAATGAGGGCATCGACTCCTCGCACTCGCCGGAGTTCGCGATGCTCGAGACCTACCAGGCCTACGGCGACTACAACACCATGGCCGAGCTGACCCGAAATCTCGTGCAGCAGGCCGCTCTCGCGGTCGCCGGCTCGACGGTGGTCACCCACGCCGACGGGCGCGAGTTCGATCTGGGCGGCGAGTGGCGCTCGGTGTCGCTGTTCGGTGTTCTATCCGAAGCGCTCGGTGAGGAGGTCACCGTCCGCACCGAAAGGTCACGCCTGGTCGAGTACGCGGACAAGGTCGGCCTCTCCGTCGACCCGAAGTGGGGCCCGGGCAAGCTGGTCGAGGAGCTGTTCGAGGAGTTGGTCGTCCCGTCGCTCCAGGCGCCCACCTTCGTCCGCGACTACCCCGAGGAGACCAGCCCGCTGACCCGGGCCCACCGCAGCGAGCCGGGCCTGGCCGAGAAGTGGGACCTCTACGTGCTCGGTTTCGAGCTGGGCACCGCGTACTCGGAGCTGGTCGACCCGGTGGTGCAGCGGGAGCGGCTGGTGGCCCAGGCGCAGCTCGCGGCGCGCGGCGACGACGAGGCCATGCGGCTGGACGAGGACTTTCTCCGGGCGATGGAGTACGGAATGCCGCCGGCCGGTGGTATGGGAATGGGAATCGACCGGCTCCTGATGGCGCTGACCGGCCTGGGAATTCGGGAAACCATCCTGTTCCCGTTGGTCCGGCCCGAGTAGCACACAAGCTTCTCCGGGTCGTTACCGCTTCCTATTGACGGAGCAAGCTGCGGGCGGGCTATTGTGCTCCTGTATTGCAGGAGCACAACCCTGCTCGAAAGGAATGTGGGACGTGGCCAAGCAGATCATTCACAAGCTGGTCGATGACCTGGACGGCGGGGACGCTGACGAGACCGTCAAGTTCGCGCTCGACGGTGTGCAGTACGAGATCGACCTCTCGGCTCCCAACGCTGAAAAATTGCGCGACGTATTCGCGCAGTACATCGCGCACGGGACGAAGGTCGGCCGTGGCGGTGTGGTCGTGGGTGGCCGGGCCGCGCGGGGTCGCGGCGGCGCGACCGCCGACCGCGAGCAGAACAAGGCCATCCGGGCCTGGGCCAAGAAGGCCGGCAAGGACATCTCGGACCGGGGGCGCATCCCGCAGGAGATCGTGGACGAGTACCACGCGAAGGCGGGGCACTGACCCCGACGACCCCCGCAGCGGGCGACACGACGCCGGACCGGAGTGCCACTTCGGGCCGGCGTCGCCGTTTCCGCCCGCCTGCGCCGTCTGTCCGGTCCGTGCGGGGCGTGGGGCAACGGCGTCGCCGGGCGCGGGAAGAAACCGGCGTCCGGGGCAGTTGTCCACAGGCGGTGGGGATCCTGTCCACAGGTTGTGGAAGACCGCGGCCGGGCGCCGACGCCCCCGCCCAGCCCCTCGACCGGGCTTTTCCACCGGCGGTCGAATTTCGCTCTGCGCGTACAGGCGGAGGTACCGGAACACCTCCTGAGCGCGGACGGTTGTCAAAAACGACGCGTGAACGGCCATTCGCGGGGACACACGACCTCAGCGGAGTCGGTCCGCGGCGATAGAGTAAGGAGGCACGGACGCCCGTCCCGGACGTCCGCGCACCGGCCCCGCCGAGATCTGACCATCAAGGCGCACGGCACGTGAGGAGCACGAGGGCATGTTCGAGCGGTTCACCGACCGAGCGCGACGGGTTGTCGTCCTGGCCCAAGAAGAGGCCCGGATGCTCAACCACAACTACATCGGTACGGAGCACATCCTGCTGGGCCTGATCCACGAGGGTGAGGGTGTCGCGGCAAAGGCCCTGGAGAGCCTCGGCATCTCCCTCGAGGGCGTCCGTCAGCAGGTCGAGGAGATCATCGGCCAGGGCCAGCAGGCGCCGAGCGGGCACATCCCGTTCACGCCGCGGGCCAAGAAGGTGCTGGAGCTGTCGCTGCGCGAGGCGCTGCAGCTCGGCCACAACTACATCGGCACGGAGCACATCCTGCTCGGCCTGATCCGTGAGGGCGAGGGCGTCGCCGCCCAGGTGCTGGTCAAGCTCGGCGCCGACCTCAACCGGGTCCGCCAGCAGGTGATCCAGCTGCTCTCCGGCTACCAGGGCAAGGAGCCGGCCGCGGCGGGCGCCGCGCCGGGCGAGGCCGCGCCGTCGACCAGCCTCGTGCTGGACCAGTTCGGCCGGAACCTGACCCAGGCCGCCCGCGAGGGCAAGCTCGACCCGGTCATCGGGCGCGAGAAGGAAATCGAGCGGGTCATGCAGGTGCTCTCCCGCCGGACCAAGAACAACCCGGTCCTGATCGGTGAGCCCGGCGTCGGCAAGACCGCCGTGGTGGAGGGCCTGTCCCAGAAGATCATCAAGGGCGAGGTGCCCGAGACGCTGAAGGACAAGCAGCTCTACACCCTCGACCTCGGTGCCCTGGTCGCCGGTTCCCGCTACCGCGGTGACTTCGAGGAGCGCCTCAAGAAGGTGCTCAAGGAGATCCGCACCCGCGGCGACATCATCCTGTTCATCGACGAGATCCACACCCTGGTGGGTGCGGGTGCGGCCGAGGGCGCGATCGACGCCGCCAGCATCCTCAAGCCGATGCTGGCCCGCGGCGAGCTGCAGACCATCGGCGCCACCACCCTCGACGAATACCGCAAGCACCTGGAGAAGGACGCCGCTCTCGAGCGCCGCTTCCAGCCGATCCAGGTGGGTGAGCCCTCGCTGGCCCACACCATCGAGATCCTCAAGGGCCTGCGGGACCGCTACGAGGCGCACCACCGGGTGAGCATCACCGACGCGGCTCTCGTCGCCGCCGCCACCCTGGCCGACCGCTACATCTCCGACCGCTTCCTGCCGGACAAGGCGATCGACCTGATCGACGAGGCCGGCGCCCGGATGCGCATCCGCCGGATGACCGCGCCGCCAGACCTGCGTGACTTCGACGAGCGCATTGCCCAGGTGCGCCGCGACAAGGAGTCCGCGATCGACGCGCAGGACTTCGAGCGGGCCGCGCAGCTCCGTGACAAGGAGAAGCAGCTCCTCGGCCAGAAGGCCCAGCGGGAGAAGGAGTGGAAGGCCGGTGACCTGGACGTCGTCAGCGAGGTCGACGACGAGCAGATCGCCGAGGTGCTCGGCAACTGGACCGGCATCCCGGTCTACAAGCTGACCGAGGAGGAGACCTCGCGCCTGCTGCGCATGGAGGACGAGCTGCACAAGCGCGTCATCGGCCAGGAGGACGCGGTCAAGGCGGTCTCGAAGGCGATCCGGCGCACCCGGGCCGGCCTGAAGGACCCGAAGCGCCCGTCCGGCTCGTTCATCTTCGCCGGCCCGTCCGGTGTCGGTAAGACCGAGCTGTCCAAGGCGCTCGCCGAGTTCCTGTTCGGCAGCGAGGACGCCCTCATCCAGCTGGACATGTCCGAGTTCCACGACCGCTACACGGTGTCCCGGCTGGTGGGTGCCCCTCCCGGCTACGTCGGCTACGACGAGGGCGGGCAGCTGACCGAGAAGGTGCGCCGTCGGCCGTTCTCGGTGGTCCTCTTCGACGAGATCGAGAAGGCCCACCCGGACGTGTTCAACACGCTCCTCCAGATCCTGGAGGACGGGCGGCTCACCGACGGCCAGGGCCGGATCGTGGACTTCAAGAACACGGTCATCATCCTGACCACCAACCTCGGCACGCGGGACGTCGCCAAGGCGGTGTCGCTGGGCTTCCAGGCCTCTGACGACTCCGAGTCGAACTACGACCGGATGAAGCAGAAGGTCAACGACGAGCTCAAGCAGCACTTCCGGCCCGAGTTCCTCAACCGGATCGACGACACCATCGTCTTCCACCAGCTGCGCGAGAACGAGATCCTCCAGATCGTGGACATCATGATCGCCCGGATCGAGACGCAGCTGCGGAACAAGGACATGGGCCTGGAGCTGACCGACAACGCCAAGAAGTACCTGGCGAAGAAGGGCTTCGACCCGGTGCTGGGCGCGCGGCCGCTGCGTCGCACGATCCAGCGCGACATCGAGGACAACCTGTCCGAGCGGATCCTCTTCAACGAGCTGACCCCGGGTCAGATCGTGGTGGTGGACTGCGAGGGCGACCCGAGCGACATCGACAAGTCCAAGCTCGTCTTCCGGGGCGCCGAGCGGCCGGTGGCCGTGCCGGACGCGGTGCCGGCGGACCTCAGCGGCACCGCCGCCACGGGCGCGGACGACGCCGCGTGAGTTCGGGCAACTGATCGAGGGCGACGGCCCCGGTAGGCGAAAGCCACCGGGGCCGTCGCCTTTCCCGGCCAGGGGCGGACGGCGTGAGCCGGACCGGTGCGGCGTTGGAACGGGTCGGTCAGGTGCGGGGGAGCGGGACCGGCGGGCCGTCGCCGATCAGCCGGAAGGACTCCTCGCCGACCGGCTCGACCAGGCCGTCGGTGACCAGCCCGGCCAGGGCCCGGGCCCGCTGCACGTCGTCGTGCCAGACCTGGTCCAGCCGCTGGTGCGGCACCGGCCCGGTGGCGTCGCGGAGCACCGCGAGGAGCAGGCCGCGTACCTGGCGGTCGGTGCCGGCGTAGCGCTGCGGTCGGCGGGTCGGCCCGGCCGGGGCCTCCTGGCCGGAGGCCCGCCACGCGCAGCTCGACTCGACGGGGCACGCCCCGCAGCGCGGGGCACGCGCGGTGCAGACCACCGCGCCGAGTTCCATGAACGCCGCACTGGCCAGGGCCGCGGCGGCCGGTTCGATGGGCAGCAGATCCTCGGTGGCGACCAGGTCGGCGGGGCGGGTGGCGGGCCCGGCGTCGGGCTCGCCGGCGATCGCCCGGCACACCACCCGCCGGACGTTGGTGTCGACCACCGGGTGCCGCTGCCCGTACGCGAAGGCCGCCACCGCCCGGGCCGTGTACGTGCCGACCCCGGGCAGCGCCAGCAGTTGGTCGAGCCGCTCCGGCACCTCGCCGCCGTGCCGTTCCACGACGGCCACCGCGCAGTCACGCAGGCGTACGGCCCGGCGGGGGTAGCCGAGCCGGCCCCACATCCGGATCGCCTCGGCGGGCGTGTCCTCCGCCAGCGCGGCCGGCGTCGGCCAGCGGGACAGCCACGCCTCCCAGGCGGGCAGCACCCGGACCACCGGTGTCTGCTGGAGCATGACCTCGCTGACCAGGATCGGCCAGGCGCCGATCCCCGGCTCGCGCCACGGCAGGTCGCGGGCGTTGCGCTCGTACCACCGGCTGACCAGGGTGGCGAAGGTGGGCTCAGACATCGCGCCGCCAAGGATGTCACGGGCGACTTTCCCGCGGGTTGGGCGGGGCGGGCGGGCCGTCGCGGCCGGCCGGCGACGACCGGGCAGAATGTCCGGATGAACGAGCTCGCGATCACCGTCATCGGCCGGGACCGGCCGGGCATCGTGGCCGACGTCGCCGAGGTCCTCGCGCGGCTCGGCGCGAACCTCACCGACTCGACGATGACCCGGTTGCGGGGCCACTTCGCGATGACCCTGATCTGCGTGGGCCCGGCCGCCGCCGACGTCGAGGCCGCGCTGGCCCCGCTCGCCGCCGAGGGCCAGCTCCTGGCCACCGTACGCGAGGTCACCCCCGACGGGCAGGCCGCGCCCGCCGGCGAGCCGTACGTGATGGCGGTACATGGCGCGGACCGGATGGGCATCGTCGCGGCGATGACCCGGGTGCTGACCGACGCGGGTGGCAACGTGACCGACCTGAGCACCCGGTTGACCGGTTCGCTCTACGTGGTGGTCGCCGAGGTCGAGTTGCCGCCGGGCAGCGCCGACGAGGTGGCCGGCCGGCTCGCCCGTACCGCTGCGGAGCTGGGCGTGGGGGTCAGCCTCCGCCCGGCGGACACGGACCTGCTGTGACGGCGGAGGAGTACGCCGGCCTGGGCGGCTGGACGCCGGAGAAGCTCGGCCTCCCCGGGGCGGTACGCCCGGTCGTGGCCGCGCCCGCCCCGGTGCTCAGCCGGCCGGGGTCGGCGGTCGACCCGACCTCGGCCGAGGTGGTCCAACTGGCCGCGGACCTGGTCGCCACGATGCGGGTGTCGCCGGGCTGCGTGGGCCTGGCCGCGCCACAGGTCGGGGTGAGCGCCCAGGTGTTCGCGGTGGACGTGACCGGGCACCCGAAGGCGATCACCGTGCACGGCGCCTTCGTGCTCTGCAACGCCACGGTGGTGGAGGCGAGCCGCTGGAAGGCCGGGCGGGAGGGCTGCATGTCGGTGCCGGACCTGACCGGTGACGTGAAGCGAGCCAGCCGACTGGTGGTCGAGGGTGTGCTGCCGGGCAGCGGAGACGCGGTGCGGCTGGTGACCGACGGGTTCGAGGCGCGGGCGCTCCAGCACGAGATCGACCACTGCGCCGGCCTGCTCTTCCTCGATCGGGTGGCCGGGGCGCACGCCGTCTACCAGCGCAAGGTCTATCTCTGACCGGCCGTGGTCCGGCGGTGCCGCTCGGTGACCTCTCCCGTCCATTGTGGATCTACGCGGGGCCGGGGTGGAGGGCCACCGGCGCGTCGCGCGAGCGGGCCGGGCGTAGCGCCGTTACGGTGAACGCATCATGCGTCTGACGGTCGGCCCTCTGTCTCCCGCCGTGTACTGGCGGCGTCGAGCCGTCGTCTTCGGAGCCGGGCTGCTTTTCCTGATTGTCCTGCTCTATTCCTGCACCAGCACCGACCGCACCGGCACCCCGGCGGGCAATCCAGGGGGCTCCGCCTCGGCGGCCGCTCCCGGCCCGACCGGTTCGCTGCTGACACCGCAGTCCGGCAGCCCGTCGCCCACCCCGGGCGACTCCGGCGGCGGCAGCGGGACGAACGGCGGCGGCACGGGCGCCGACAACGGTGGCGGCACGAACGACGGTGGCGGCACGAACGACGGTGGCGCGCCGGCCGCCCCGGTGGCCGACGACGGCACCTGCGCCGACTCGGAGCTCCGGGTGACCCCGGTCGCGCTGCCGGCCACCGCCCAGCGGGGCACGGTGGTCACGCTGCGCCTCAAGGTCAAGAACGTCTCGGAGCGCACGTGCAGCCGGGACGTCGGCGCCGACCTCCAAGAGCTCTACATCAAGGCCGGCGCGGCGAAGGTCTGGTCCTCGGACACCTGCGGCACCGGCAAGGGTTCCGACGTGCAGTCGTTCACGCCGAACTTCGAGCGCTCCTACGAGCTGGGCTGGAACGGGCGGGACGTGAGCCGCTGCGCCAACGGCGTGGCCGCCGGCCCGTACGCCCCGATCGGCACGTACCAGGTCTTCGCCCGGGTGGGCACCAAGCTCAGCGAGCCGGTGAAGCTGACGATCACCGGCTGACGACGGTCAGACGTAGCGCTCCAGGATGGACGCCTCGGCGAGCCGGGACAGCCCCTCGCGGACGCCCCGGGCGCGGGCGTCGCCCACCCCCTCGACCGTCTGGAGGTCCTCGACGGTCGCGCCCAGCAGCCGCTGGAGGCTGCCGAAGTGCACCACCAGCCGCTCGACCACGGCCGCCGGGAGCCGAGGCACCTTGGCCAGCAGGCGGAAGCCGCGCGGGCTCACGGCGGCGTCGAGCGCGTCGGAGGCGGACGGGTAGCCGATGGCCTTGGCCACCGCGACCAGGTCGATCATCTCGGTGGCGCTGAGCAGGTCCAGCTCGACCAGGGCCTCGTCGAGGGTGCGCGACTTCCGGCCCACCGGCAGATAGTCCCGGATGACCAGGGTGCGGTCGGCGTCCACCCCGGCCATCAGCTCGTCGAGCTGGAGGGCGAGCAGCCGGCCGTCGGTGCCCAGCTCCACGACGTAGCCGGCGATCTCGTCGGCGATCCGGCGGACCATCTCCAGTCGCTGCACCACGGCCACGGCGTCGCGGACGGTGACCAGGTCCTCGATCTCCAGGGCGGAGAGCGTGCCGGAGACCTCGTCCAGTCGGAGCTTGTAGCGCTCGAGGGTGGCCAGCGCCTGGTTGGCCCGGGAGAGGATCGCCGCGGAGTCGTCCAGCACGTGCCGCTGGCCGTTGACGTAGAGGCTGATGATCCGCATGGACTGGCTGACCGAGATCACCGGGTAGCCGGTCTGCCGGGCCACCCGCTCGGCGGTGCGGTGCCGGGTGCCGGACTCCTCGGTGGGGATCGACGGGTCGGGCATCAGGTGCACGGCGGCCCGGACGATCCGGGTGCCGTCGCTGGAGAGCACCACGGCGCCGTCCATCTTGCACAGCTCGCGGACCCGGGTCGCGGAGAACTCGACGTCGAGCGGGAAGCCGCCGGTGCAGATCTGCTCGACGATCTTGTCGTAGCCGAGCACGATCAGCGCGCCCGTGCGGCCGCGCAGGATCCGCTCCAGGCCGTCGCGCAGCGCGGTGCCCGGCGCCATGAGGGCGAGGTTGGCCCGCAACGGATCTGCGCCGGCCCCGCCGACGCTTCCGGTGACGCTCACGCTGATGGCACGGGCGGGGGAGCCCACGGCGCCGGTGCGGGCGTGCGGCGTCGTCGCGGCGGGTTTGGTGGCATCGCGGTCGATCGGCACGGGCACAGTCTACGGACTGCGGTGCGGTGGGTGCTCTCGTGGTTACTGTGATGTGTCACGATGTCCGGCTCCCCCGGTCGCCGACCGGTTGCGTCGGCTGTCCGGAATCGCCCGGCCGGTCCCGCCGCACGCCTACGTGCCGTCACTCCGCCGACGCGCGGGCGGCAGCCTGGAGGGCCGCCCGGACGTCGGTGACCTCCATCACCCGCATGTTCTCCGGGGCCACCCCGCTGCTGCCCGGACCGCAGCCGGGCGGCACGAGGGCCAGCCGGAAGCCGAGCCGGGCCGCCTCGGCCAGCCGGCGGGGCACCGCCCCGATCCGGCGCACCTCGCCGGTGAGCCCGACCTCGCCGATGGCCACCAGGTGCGGGTTGAGGGCCAGGTTGAGCCCGCCGGAGGCGACCGCCAGCGCCACGGCCAGGTCGGCCGCCGGCTCGACCACCCGGATGCCGCCCACCGTGGCGGCGAAGACCTCGCGGTCGTGCAGCGTCAGCCGCTCGGTGCGCCGCTGGAGCACCGCGAGCACCATGGCCAGCCGGGCGCCGTCCAGCCCGGAGACCGTGCGCCGGGGGGAGCCGGCGACCGTGGCGCCGATCAGCGCCTGCACCTCGGTCACCAGGGCGCGCCGCCCCTCCATGGCCACCGTCACGCAGGTGCCCGGCACCGGCTCGGAGTAGCGGGTCAGGAAGAGGCCGGACGGGTCGGCCAGGCTGCTGATGCCGCCCTCGTGCATCTCGAAGCAGCCCACCTCGTCGGCCGCGCCGAACCGGTTCTTCACCCCGCGGACCATGCGCAGCGACGAGTGCTTGTCGCCCTCGAAGTGCAGCACCACGTCGACCAGGTGCTCCAGCACCCGGGGGCCGGCGACCTGACCGTCCTTGGTGACGTGCCCGACCAGCACGGTGGCGACGCCGCGCTCCTTGGCGACCGCGACCAGCGCCGCGGTGACCGCCCGGACCTGGGTGACCCCGCCGGGAACGCCCTCGGTGCCGGTCGTGGAGATGGTCTGCACCGAGTCGAGCACCAGCAGCCCCGGCTTGACCGCGTCGAGGTGGCCGAGCACCGCCGACAGGTCGCTCTCGGCGGCCAGGTAGAGCTGATCGTGCAGGGTGCCCATGCGCTCGGCGCGCAGCCGCACCTGGCTGACCGACTCCTCACCGCTGACCACCAGCGACGGGCTGCCCGCGTTGGCCGCCCACTGCTGGGCGACGTCGAGCAGCAGGGTGGACTTGCCGACCCCCGGCTCACCGGCGAGCAGCACCACCGCGCCGGGGACCAGGCCGCCGCCGAGCACCCGGTCGAGCTCGCTGACGCCGGTGGGCCGGGCCCGGGCGGGCGCGGCGCTGATGGTGGCGATCGGGCGGGCCGGCTCGGCGGGCATCCGGGAGCTGACCACCCGGCCGGAGACCAGCGGGCCGCTCACCGTGCACTCGACCACCGAGCCCCATTCGCCGCACTCCGGGCAGCGCCCGACCCACTTGGGGGGCTGGTGGCCGCAGGCGTCGCACTCGTAGGCCGGGCGGGGCTCACGGGCGGCGGCGCGGCCGCGACCGGCGGCGGGGCGGGGCGAGGTCGATCGGGGCGTGCTCACCCCAGGACGCTAACCGGACGGTACGACGAAAGCCCACCCGGAAACGGCGACACCGCCGGGCGTGGCGCTGGCCACGGCGGCGGTGTCGATCGCGCGGTCGATCAGCTGTGGCCGCCGCCCTCGCTGCCGCCCTCCTCGAGGCCACCGGGGTGCCCGGCGCCACCCTCCTCGCGCGGCTGCACCACCGGCGAGGCCGGCGCGGGCGGGGTCAGCGGGACGCCGACGGCCGCGCCAGTCTTGATCACCTTGCCGCCGCCGAAGTCGAAGGTCAGGTTGACCCGCTGGCCGACGAGCAGGTCCTGGTTGAGGCCGACGAGCTGAAGGAACTGC
Organism: Micromonospora sp. NPDC005299; assembly: GCF_042872345.1. Classification (NCBI taxonomy): domain Bacteria; kingdom Bacillati; phylum Actinomycetota; class Actinomycetes; order Micromonosporales; family Micromonosporaceae; genus Micromonospora; species Micromonospora sp. NPDC005299. Next base: position 936,081 of record NZ_JBIAKG010000001.1, on the reverse strand, counting down.
GGGTTGTTGCTGGTGAGCTGGACGTAACCCAGGGCCGGGATCTCGAACCGGGCCGGCTCGCCGGTCGGGGCCGAGCTGGCGGACGGCGACGGGTTGGCCGAGGCGGATCCGCTGGCCGAGGGGGAGCCGCTGGCCGACGGCGACTCCTCGGTGCCGAGCGACCGGCTCGGCGAGGCGCTCGGGTCGGTAGCGGTGGGCGACTGGGAGGCGGGCTCGGTCGGCGAGCCGGTCGGGGTGGCCTCGTCGCTGCCGGCCCCGGCGCCGCTGAGCAGGATCTCCCGGGCGCTGTCGGTGGTGACGGTCACGGTCACCGGCTCCCGGCTGTCGTTGTAGACCAGGACGTTGACCCGGGCCTGGGCGCCGGCCTTGTAGCCCTCGGGGCCGGGGAACTCCAGGTAGAGGCCGCGCACCTTGTAGAGGTTGTCGGGGGTCTGGACGTTGACGCCCTGCACGGACGGGATCTTGTTGGCGGTCTCGGCCACCTGGCCGGCGCCACACCCGGTCAGCAGCAGGCCCGCCGCCGCCGTACCGGCCAGCAACAGGGCCGCCCGCCGGGAACCCCTGATCGAGCGCGTCACGTCGGTCCTCCTCGTCACGATCCCCACCCGGCCGGACGCCGGACACGGGGTGGCCATACCCGCGCAGACCGCGCTCCAGGGTAGTTGGAGCTGATCGAGGCCCGCACGCCGACCCGGTAATGCCACCGTCGAGGGGAACGGTCAGACGACGCGACCGCTGGCCACCAGGAGCACCACATCGATCAGTGCCACCACCATCACGGCTCGGAAGGCGGCCACCGGCCGGGCACCGGCCCCGGTCGCCGTGCGTCCGACGTACCAGCCGAGGGCCGGCACTGCGACGGCGGCGGCGACCGCTGACAGCCCGGCCCACGACGGCGGCCCGGGCGGCCCGACGACCAGCGCGACGGTGGCCGCGAGGAGCAGCCCGGCGGCGGCCCCCCGGCTGCCCGCCGCTCCCAGCCGGTGGGGCAGCCCGCGCACCCCGGTGCGCGCGTCGTCGGCCAGGTCCGGCAGCACGTTGGCGAAGTGCGCCCCGGCGCCCAGCAGCGCGGCGGCGGCGACCAGCCAGACCGGGGGCGCGGGCGCGCCCGGCAGGGCCAGCACCACGAAGGCGGGCAGCGCGCCGAACGAGACCGCGTAGGGCAGCACCGAGACCGGGGTCGACTTCAGCGGCCAGTTGTAGAGCAGTGCCGAGACCAGGCCGAGGGTGGCGCAGAGCGCCGCCGCCGGACCGGCGGCCAGCGCCAGCAGCGGGGTGGCGACGGCGGCCGGCACGGTGGCGCGGGCCAGGATCCGCCGGGAGACCACGCCGGTGGCCACCGGTTTGTCGGTACGCCCCACCGTGGCGTCCCGGTCGGCGTCGATCAGGTCGTTGCTCCAGCCCACGGCGAGCTGGCTGGCCAGCACCGTGAGCGACACGGCGGCGATCCCGCCCGGACCGTGCCCGACGGCCCGCGCGAGCAGCCCGGCCACCACGGTCACCGCGGCGGCCGGTTCCGGGTGGCTCGCCCTGACCAGCCCTAACACCGACATCGACATAAGAGAAGTCTGGTCGTTACCGGGGAGTCGTGCCACGCTCGGTCCATGCGAGACGCGGCACCGGTGTCCACCCCGCCCCGGGTGCTGCCGCCCAACGATCCCCGGCAGTACGACGACCTGGCCGGGGAGTGGTGGCGACCGAACGGCGCGTTCGCGATGCTGCACTGGCTGGCCCGGGCCCGTGCGGCCCTGGTGCCACCGGCGTCCGAAAGGGACGCGCTGCTGGTCGACCTGGGCTGTGGCGCCGGGCTGCTCGCCCCGCACCTGGCCGGCAAGGGCTACCGGCACGTCGGGGTGGACCTGACCCGCTCGGCCCTCGACCAGGCCGCCGCGCACGGCGTGACGGTGGTCCGGGGCGACGCCACCGCGGTCCCGCTCGCGGACGGCTGCGCCGCCGTGGTCTCCGCCGGTGAGCTGCTGGAACACGTGCCGGACTGGCGCCGCGCGGTGGCCGAGGCGTGTCGGCTGCTGCGGCCCGGCGGCCTGCTGGTGCTGGACACCCTCAACGACACCCTGCTGGCCCGGCTGGTCGCGGTGGAGCTCGGCGAGCGGCTGCCCACCGTGCCGCGCGGCATCCACGATCCACGGCTGTTCGTGGACGCCCGTGCGCTGGTCGCCGAATGCGCCCGGCACGGCGTGTCGCTGCGGCTGCGCGGGATCCGCCCCGAGCTGGGCGGGACGCTGGCCTGGCTGCTGCGCCGGCTGCGCGGCACCGACCGTCCGGCCCGGACGGAGCCGCGCATCGTGCCGACCTGGTCGACGGCCGTGCTCTACCAGGGCAGTGGGCACCGGAGCGGGTAGCGGGGGCCGCCCGGGGTAAAGGGGACGCCGAGAAGGGGGCTACATGACTGTGCACGCGCTGGAGGCGGCCCGCAGGTTGGCGCCGCGGCTGGCCGCCCGCGCGGCCGACCACGACCGGGACGGCTCGTTCCCGGTCGACGACTTCGCCGACCTCCGGGAGGCCGGCCTGTTCGGGCTGATGGTGCCGCGCGAGCTGGGCGGCCTGGGGGCCACCTTCGCCGAGTACGCCGCGGTCGCCACCGAGCTGGCCCGGGGCAACGGCGCGACGGCGCTGGTGTTCAACATGCACGCCTCGGTCACCGGCGCGCTGGGCGCCGTGACCGAGGAGCTGGCCGAGGCGCTCGGCGTACCGGACGAGGCGCTGGCCGCCCGGGACCGGCTGCTCCGCGCGGCGGCCGAGGGCGCCTGGTACGCGGTGGCCATGAGCGAACGCGGCGCCGGCGCCCGGCTGTCCCAGCTCAGCACGGTCTACGAGGCGGTCGGGGGCGGCTGGCACCTCAAGGGCAGCAAGACGTTCTGCTCCGGCGCGGGCCACCCCGACGGCTACCTGGTGGCCGCCCGCAGCGCCACCGACCAGTCGGTGGTCTCCCAGTTCCTGGTCCCGGCCGGGGAGGGGATCACGGTCGAGCCCACCTGGGACTCGTTGGGCATGCGCGCCACCTCCTCGCACGACCTGCACCTGGACGTGACCGTGCCGGCCGACCGGCTGCTCGGCGGGGTGGAGGGGCTGGCCCTGGTGGTCGCCCAGCTCATGCCGCACTGGCTGGTGGCCAGCTACGCGGCCGTCTACGTCGGCGTGGCCCGGGCCGCGATCGACGCCGCCGCCGAGCACCTGAACGCCCGCAACCTGGCCGGCCTGCCGGCGGTCCGGGCCCGGCTGGGGCGGGCGGACGCGGCCGTCGCCGCGGCCGAACTGGTGGTGGCCGAGGCGGCTCGCCGGGTCGACGAGGCGCCCGGCGACGCGGAGACCAACCGCTGGGTGTGGCGGGCCAAGCTGCTCGCCGGCACCACCGCGGCCGACGTGGCGGCGTCCATGCTGGAGGCCGCCGGCACCTCGGCCACCCGGCGGGGGCATCCGCTGGAGCGGCTCTACCGGGACGCCCGGTGCGGGTCGCTGCACCCGGCCACCTCCGACGTCTGCGCCGACTGGCTCGGCATCGCCGCGCTCGGCGGCGACCCGGACCGCGACGGCTCGGCGCCTCGTTGGTGAGCGCGAGGAGTG